>NZ_JBEXRO010000013.1:0-214467 GCF_040613095.1 Streptomyces sp. NPDC006309
CGCTGGAGGATGCGGCGGCGTTGGTGGCGGCGCGGGGCCGGTTGATGCAATCCCTGCCGCAGGGCGGGGCGATGGTCGCGGTCGCGGCGAGCGAGGCGGAGATCGCGGAGCACCTGGGTGCGGGTGTGGATCTGGCGGCGGTGAACGCGCCCGGCTCGGTTGTCCTGTCGGGTGAGGAAGACGCCGTCATGGCCGTGTCGGAGAGGTTGCGGGAGCAGGGCCGCCGGGTGAAACGGCTGACCGTCTCGCACGCCTTCCACTCGGCGTTGATGGAGCCGATGCTGGCCGAGTTCGGTGAGGTGCTGTCGGGGCTGACCTGGAATGAGCCTGCCATCCCTGTCGTGTCGAACGTGACGGGAAAGCTGGCCGAGCCGGGCCAGTTGAGTGATCCCGCCTACTGGGTCGACCACGTCCGGCGTCCGGTCCGCTTCGCCGACGGCATCGCCGCGTCGGGCGGGTCGATCTTCCTGGAACTCGGTCCCGGGGGCGCCCTCGCCGGTGCGATCACCGAAGCGGCCGGAGAGGAGGCGGTGAGTGTTCCGGCCCTGCGTGACGACCGGGGCGAGGAGCTGACCCTCCTGCTGTCCGTCGCGGAGTTGTTCGTGCGCGGAACGAAGGTCGACTGGGCGGCGGTGCTCCCCGAGGGTGCCGGCGCAGCGCATGTGGACCTGCCGACGTACGCCTTCGACCACCGCCACTACTGGCTGCGCACGGCTCCCACCACGGACGCGGTCGGGCTCGGCCAGAGCACGGCGGACCACCCGCTGCTGGGCGCGGTGGTCCAGTTGCCGCAGTCGGACGGGCTGGTCCTCACCTCCCGGCTCTCCCTGCGCACCCACCCCTGGCTGGCCGACCACGCCGTCGGGGGAGTGGTCCTGGTGCCCGGTGCGGGGCTGGTGGAGCTGGCCGTGCGGGCCGGGGACGAGGTCGGCTGCGGTGCGGTGGAGCAACTCGTCATCGAGGCGCCGTTGGTCGTTCCCGAACAGGGCGGTGTGCGGGTACAGGTCACCGTCGAGGCGCCCGACGCGGAAGGCCGCCGCCCGCTGGCGATCCACTCCGCGAGGGAAGACACGGTCGGTGACTTCGGTGCCGACGCCTGGACCCGGCACGCCACCGGCGCCCTGAGTACGGCACCCGCTGCCGCCGAGACCTTCGACTTCACCACCTGGCCCCCGCCCGGCGCCCAGCCCGAAGATCTTTCGGGCGCTGAGGAGCGGCTGCTCCGGCACGGTTACGAGTACGGCCCGGCCCTCCAGGGGCTGCGGGCGGTCTGGCGGCGCGGTGACGAACTGTTCGCCGAGGTCGCCCTGCCGGACGGGCAGCGGGACGCGGCGGCCCGGTTCGGCATCCACCCGGCACTGCTGGAAGCCGCCTTGCACCCGGCATTGCTGGAGATCACGGCGACCGACGACGAGCAGCTGTGGCAGCCACTGGAATGGCACGGTCTGGCGCTGCACGCGGAGGGCGCCACGGCGCTGCGCGTGCGGCTCCTCCGGACCGCTCCCGGTGTGCTGGCGGTCCAGGCCGCCGACGAGTCCGGCGGACCGGTCGTGACCGCCGGGACGGTCACACTGCGACCGCTCTCGGCTGAGCAGTTGACCACGACGCCCGGTTCGGACGCGTTGTTCCGGGTGGAGTGGAGTGAGCTGCCGTCCGTGCCGGGTGTGGGTGAGGTGCCGGTGGTGACGGTGGTGGATGCCCGTAGTCGTGGGGGCGGTGAGGCCCCGGTGGTGCTGGTGGGGCGGGTGTTGGAGGCGGTGCAGGGGTGGCTGGCGGATGAGGCGGCCGAGGATGGCCGGCTGGTCGTGGTCACCCGGGGGGCGGTGCCCGCGGGTGGTGACGCGGAGGTCACCGATCCGGGTGGCGCGGCCGTCTGGGGGCTGGTGCGTGCCGCCCAGGCCGAGAACCCCGACCGGATCATCCTGATCGACACCGACACCGACACCGACACCGACACCGGCACCGGCACCGGCGCTCATAGCGACGCCGAAGCCCTCGCCACCGGCGTGACCGCTGCCGGTCTCGCTCCCGCCCTCGCCACCGGCGAACCCCAACTCGCTCTGCGCGGAACGGCCGTGTACGTGCCCCGCCTCACCCGCGCACTCCCCGCCCCCACCACCGAGCCGGTGCTCGACCCGGAAGGCACGGTGCTGATCACCGGCGGCACCGGGCCCCTGGGCGCCGAGGTCGCCCGGCATCTGGTCGGGCGGCACGGCGTACGCCACCTCGTGCTGGCCGGACGGCGCGGCGCGGACGCCGAGGGAGCGACCGCGCTCGTCGCCGAACTCGAAGAGCTGGGTGCCGCCGTTTCGGTGGCCGCGTGTGATGTCACCGACCGGGACGCGGTCGCCGCGCTCCTGTCCGCCGTACCGGACGCGCATCCGCTGACCGCGGTCGTCCACGCGGCACGCGTTTTCGACGCCGGAGTGATCGGCGAGGTGGACCAGGACCGCATGGCCCGGGTCTTCGCGCCGAAGGTGACCGGCGTACGGCACCTGGACGAGCTGACCCGCGAACTCGCCCCGTCTCTCGCCGCCTTCGTCCTCATGGCGTCCGCCTCCTCGGTCTTCCTGGGGGCCGGTACCGGCGGCTACGCGGCGGCCAACGCCTACCTCGACGCGGTGGCCCATCAGCGCCGGGCGGCCGGTCTGCCGGCTGTCTCGCTGGCCTGGGGACCGTGGGAGCGGACGGGCGGCGAGGACACCGCCACCGGCGAGGCCGCCCGGAACCGGACCGGCCGTCGTGGAGGCGTCGTACCCCTCACGCCCCCGGAGGGCATGGAACTGCTCGACGCGGCGCTCAAGACCGGTGAGGCGCTGGTGCTGCCGGTGCGGCTGGACCTGCGGGCGGTGCGCGCCGATGCCGCACTGGGCGGCGGAGTCCCGCCCCTGTTGCGGGCGTTGGTGCGGACCGGCCGCAAGACCGCGCGGGCCGGTGCCGGTGACTCCGGCGGACTGGCGCGCCGACTGGCTCCGTTGGCCCCGGCCGAGCAGGAGGCCCTGCTGCTGGGGCTGGTGCAGGGCCAGGTGGCGACCGTCCTCGGGCACACCGGAGCGGACCAGGTGAGGGCCGAAACGGCGTTCAAGGAGGCCGGGTTCGACTCCCTCACCTCCGTCGAACTGCGCAACCGGCTGCGCGAGGCCACCGGCCTCAATCTGCCCGCGACCGCTGTCTTCGACTACCCGACCCCGCTCGCCCTCGCCCGCTACCTGCACGACCGGCTGGCCCCGGGCGCCGACGCCGTACCGGCCACGCACCCGCTGCTCGCCGAACTCAGCAGGCTGGAAGCGCTGCTGGCCGACGCGGCTTCCGACGACGCCACGCGCGCCCAGGTCGCCACCCGGCTCCAGGGCCTGCTGACCACCTGGTCCACGGCGAGCGGCACGGCGCAGGAAGCCGAGGAGGAGCTCGACTTCACCTCCGCGTCCGACGACGAACTCTTCGAACTCATCGACACGGAGTTCGGCCATTAGCCCGGCGGCCGGCCCCCCGGCACCGCCCGGACCCCACGTCCACGCCCGCCCCGCCGTCCACCTGACGCCGTAGCCCCACTAGGAGCTGACCCGCAATGGCGGATGAAAGCAAGCTTCGCGACTATCTCAAGCGTGTTCTCGCCGACGCGCGCCGCTCCCAGCAACGCGTCCGTGAACTAGAGGCCGAGAAGGCGGAGCCGATCGCGATCGTGGGCATGGCATGCCGGCTGCCCGGCGGGGTGAGCGGACCCGAAGACCTGTGGCGGCTCGTCCGCGAACGCGGCGACGGCGTCTCGGGTTTCCCCACCGACCGCGGCTGGGACCTGGAAGAGCTGTTCGACTCCGACCCCGACAAGACGGGCAAGTCCTACGTCAGCCAGGGCGGGTTCCTGCACGAGGCGGCTCTCTTCGACGCGGGCCTCTTCGGGATCTCCCCGCGGGAGGCGGTGGCGATGGACCCGCAGCAGCGGTTGCTGCTGGAGATGTCGTGGGAGGCGCTGGAACGGGCGGGACTGAACGCGTCCGCACTCAAGGGCTCCGACGTCGGTGTCTTCGTGGGGGTCATCAACGAGGGGTACGCGACCGGCGGCCCCGTCCCACCGGAGCTGGAGGGTTTCACCGGCACCGGCACCACCGGGAGCGTGGCCTCGGGCCGCATCTCGTACGTCCTCGGGCTCGAGGGCCCCGCGGTGACCGTGGACACCGCCTGCTCCTCGTCCCTGGTCGCCATGCACCTGGCCGCCCAGGCGCTGCGGCGCGGGGAGTGCACCATGGCCCTGGCCGGGGGCGCGACCGTCATGGCCGGCCCCGGCATGTTCATGCAGTTCTCCCGGCAGCGGGCGCTGGCCGCCGATGGCCGCTGCAAGTCGTACGCGGACGCGGCCGACGGCACGGGCTGGGCCGAGGGCGCCGGTGTCGTCGTCCTGGAGCGCCTGTCCGACGCCCGTCGCAACGGCCACCGGGTCCTGGCCGTCGTCCGCGCGTCCGCCGTGAACCAGGACGGCGCGTCCAACGGGCTGACCGCCCCGAACGGCCCCTCGCAGCAGCGCGTCATCCGCAAGGCGCTGGCCGAGGCCGGCCTGACCTCCGCCGACGTCGACGTGATCGAGGGCCACGGCACGGGCACCGTCCTCGGCGACCCGATCGAGGCGCAGGCCCTGCTCGCGACGTACGGCCAGGACCGTGAGCAACCGCTCTGGCTGGGTTCGTTGAAGTCGAACATCGGGCACACGCAGGCCGCCGCCGGCGTCGCCGGCGTCATCAAGATGGTGCAGGCGATGCGGTACGGCGTCCTGCCGCCCACGCTGCACGTCGACACACCCTCCTCGCAGGTCGACTGGTCCGCCGGGGCCATCGAGCTGCTGACCGAGGAACGCGACTGGCCCCGGACCGGCCGCCCCCGCCGGGCCGGCGTCTCCTCCTTCGGCGTCAGCGGCACCAACGCCCACCTGATCCTGGAGGAAGCCCCCGAGGAACCGGCCGGAGACCCGACCGTGCCGGCCGACCGGGCGGCTCCGTCCGCGGTCCCGTCCGTGGTGCCGCTGGTGGTGTCCGCGGCCACCGCGGGGTCGGTGGCGGGCCAGGCCGGGCGCCTGGCGGCACTCGTCGCCCGCACGGACACACCCCTCGCCGACATCGCGGGTGCGCTCGTCTCCCGGCGGGCCCTGCTGTCCGAACGTGCCGTGGTCGTCGCGGGTTCCCATGACGAGGCGACGACCGGGCTGGGCGCGCTGGCGAGCGGGGAGAGCAGCCCCACGGTGGTGACCGGTGCGGTGACTGCGCCCGGGCGGACGGTACTGGTCTTCCCCGGTCAGGGTTCGCAGTGGTTGGGCATGGGGCGGGAGTTGCTGGAGTCGTCGCCGGTGTTCGCGGAGCGGGTGGGGGAGTGTGCCCGGGCTCTCGCACCGTGGGTGGACTGGGACTTGATGTCCGTGCTGCGGGGTGAGGTTGATCTTCTGGCGCGGGTGGATGTGGTGCAGCCGGCGAGTTTCGCGGTGATGGTGGGGCTGGCGGCTGTGTGGGCGTCGGTGGGGGTTGTGCCGGATGCGGTGGTGGGGCATTCGCAGGGTGAGATCGCGGCTGCGTGTGTGGCGGGTGCGTTGTCGCTGGAGGATGCGGCGCGGATTGTCGCCGTACGCAGTCAGGTGATCGCGGGGGAGTTGGCGGGGCGGGGTGGTATGGCCTCCGTGGCACTGTCCGAGGCGGAGATCGCCACCCGGATCGCTGCGTGGGAGGGCCGGGTCGAGGTCGCCGCCGTGAACGGTCCGTCGTCGGTGGTGATCGCCGGTGACGCCGAAGCCCTGGACGAGGCGTTGGCCGCGCTCGCGGCGGACGGTGTCCGCGTCCGCCGGGTGGCGGTGGATTACGCCTCGCACACCCGTCATGTCGAGGCGATCGAAGGGGCTTTGGGCAAGGCGTTCGCGGACATTCGCAGTCTTGCGCCGGTGGTGCCGTTCTTCTCCACGGTGACCGGTACCTGGGTGGACGACGAAGGTGTCCTGGACGGCGGTTACTGGTACCGCAATCTGCGTGGCCAGGTCCGTTTCGGCCCGGCGATCGCCTCCCTCCTGGCCGAGGGGCACACGGTGTTCGTCGAATCCAGTGCCCATCCCGTTCTTGTGCAGCCGGTCAACGAGATCGTGGACGAGGCGCAGTGCGAGGCGGTCGTCACGGGTTCGTTGCGTCGTGAAGAGGGCGATCTGCGGCGGCTGTTGACGTCGATGGCGGAACTCTTCGTCAAGGGCGTGGCGGTCGACTGGACCGGTGTGCTGCCCGAGGGGGCCGGGGCCGCCGACGTGGAGCTGCCCACGTACGCCTTCGACCACCGCCACTACTGGCTCCGGCTCAACGGAGCGACGGACGCCACCGCCCTCGGACAGGCCCCCACGGACCACCCCCTGCTCGGCGCGATCGTGGAAGTGCCCGAGACGGGCGGGGTGCTGTGCACCTCCCGGTTGTCGCTGCGCACGCATCCCTGGCTGGCGGACCACACCGTCGGCGGAGTGACTCTGGTCCCCGCGGCGGCGCTCGTGGAGCTGGCCGTACGGGCCGGTGACGAGGTCGGGTGCGGGACCGTGGACGAACTCGCCGTCGTCGCGCCGCTGGTGCTGCCGGAGCAGGGCGGGGTGCGCGTCCAGGTCGCCGTCGGCGGTGCGGACGAGAGCGGCAGCCGTGCGGTCACCGTGTACTCGACCCGGGAGGACGCGGGCGAGGTCGGCGGGGCGGAGGCCTGGGTCCGGCACGCCACGGGTGTGCTGACGGCGACGCCCAAGCCCGGCGAGAGCCCGCAGGGCGATTTCGGCGTCTGGCCGCCGCCCGGTGCCCAGCGCGTCGACGTGGAGGCGCTGTACGGCGGTCTGGTCCGGCGCGGGTACGAGCACGGGCCCCTCTTCCAGGCCGTACGGGCACTCTGGCGGCACGGTGAGGAGATCCTCGCCGAGGTCGCCGTGCCGGAGGACGGGCGTGAGGAGGCCGGCCGGTTCGGGCTCCACCCGGCGCTGCTGGATGCCGCGCTGCATCCGGCGTTGCTGGACGCGGCCGTGGCCGATGGCGGCGCGCGGGTGTGGCAGTACCTGATCTGGCGCGGGCTCGCGTTGCACGCCGTCGGGGCCACGGCGCTGCGGGTGCGGATCACGCGGCACGGCCCGGACGCCCTGGCGCTGGAAGCGGTCGATCAGGCCGGTGGGCTGGTGCTGCGGGCGGAGTCGGCGGAGCTTCGGCCGCTGTCCGCCGAGCAGTTGGAGGCCGCCGTGGGCACGGTGAGCGACGACTCGCTGTTCCGCGTCGACTGGACCGAGAGGGCCACGGCCGACGAGGTGTCCGACGAGCCGCCGTCGTGGGCCGGGGTGTGGTCCGCCGACGACGTCACCGCCCTGGCGGACAGCGCGAGCACGGCGGAGGAGCTTCCGGCGCTGATCGTGCTGGACGCCATGGTGGACCAGGGCCAGGCCGAGGGCGATGACGCGAGCGAGGGCCGGAGTTACCCGGCGCTGGCCCTGACGAACCGGGTGCTGGCGGCCGTGCAGGCCTGGCTGGCCGCGCCCGCCCTGGAGCCGACCCGGCTCGTCGTGGCCACGCGGGGCGCCGTCCCGGCCGGGGCCGACGGTGCGGTGAGCGACCCGGCGGGCGGCGCGGTCTGGGGTCTCGTCCGGGCCGCGCAGTCCGAGAACCCCGACCGGATCGTGCTGCTCGACCTCGACCCGGGGCCCCGGCCCGGTGCCGCCCCGGGCCTGGCCGCCGACGCCACCCTCGACCGTGTCCTGCACCGGCTGCTGTCCGACACGGAGCCCGAAGTGGCCGTGCGTGGCGAGACGTTGTACATTCCGCGGCTCACCCGGGCGACCGCGGCGCGGCTCGACCGGTCCGCAGCCGTGGCCACAGGGCCCGTGCGGCTGGACCCCGAGGGTACGGTCCTGATCACCGGCGGTACGGGCTCGCTCGGCGGACTGCTGGCCCGGCACCTGGTCGCCCGGCACGGCGTACGCCATCTGGTGCTGGCCAGCAGGCGCGGCCAGGCCGCCGAGGGGGCCGCCGAGTTGGTGGCCGAGCTGACCGGACTGGGCGCCGCCGAGGTCACGGTCGCGTCCTGCGACGTCACCGACCGCGCCGCGGTCGCCGCACTGCTCGCCGAGACGCGCCGGGCCGGCCGCCCGCTGACCGGGATCGTGCACACCGCGGGCATCGCCGACGCCGGTGTGATCGGCACCATCCGCCCCGAGCAGGTGGCGCAGGTGTTCGCGCCGAAGGTGACGGCGGTACGGCACCTGGACGAGTTGACCCGTGAACTCGTGCCGGAACTGGCCGCGTTCGTCGTCTTCTCCTCCGTCTCCTCCGTCTTCCTCGGCGCGGGCACCGGCAGCTACGCGGCGGCCAACGCCTTCCTGGACGCCGTGGCCCACCAGCGCCGGGCCGCCGGCCTGCCCGCCACCTCGCTCGCCTGGGGCCTGTGGGATCAGGCCACCGGCGGTATGGCGGCCGGCATGGACGACCTCACCCGCAGCCGGATGAACCGGCGGGGCGGTGTCCTGCCCATGACGCCCGAGGAGGGCATGGACCTCTTCGACGCCGCCCTGGGCACCGGTGAGGCCCTGCTCGTCCCGGCCAAACTGGATCTGCGGCAACTGCGCGCCGACGCCGCCGCCGGCCGCGCCGTCCCCACACTCCTGCGCGGCCTGGTGCGCACCGGACGGCAGACCGTGCGGGCCGCGGCCGGGGACAACGGCGGCGGCCTGGCGGACCGGCTGGCCGGGCTGGGCACGGCGGAGCAGGAGGCATTGCTGCTGGACCTGGTCCGCACGCACGCGGCGACCGTGCTCGGGCACGCCGGTCCGGAGGGCGTCAAGCCGGACACGGCGTTCCGAGACTCCGGGTTCGACTCGCTCACCTCGGTCGAGCTGCGCAACCGGCTGCGTGAGGCCACCGGCCTCAAACTGGCCGCCACCGTCGTCTTCGATCACCCGAACCCGCTCTCCCTCGCCCGCCACCTGCACGGCGAACTGGGGGAGACGGCGGTGGTGCCGCCCAGCGCGACGCTCAGCGCGCCCGCCGATCCTGACGAGCCGATCGCGATCGTCGGCATGGCGTGCCGGCTGCCCGGCGGTGCGGACGACCCCGACGCGCTCTGGCAGCTGGTGTCCGAGGGCCGGGACGCGATGTCCGGCTTCCCCGAGGACCGCGGCTGGGACCTGGGCGGCTTCTTCAGCGACGACCCGGACCGGACCGGCACGTCCTACGTGAGCCAGGGCGGATTCCTCTACGACGCCGCCCTGTTCGACGCCGCCTTCTTCGGTATCTCGCCGCGTGAGGCGCTGGCGATGGACCCGCAGCAGCGGCTGCTCCTGGAGACCTCCTGGGAGGCCCTGGAGCGAGCCGGTCTCGACCCGACCTCCCTCAAGGGCACCGACGTGGGCGTGTTCTCCGGCCTGATGGGCCAGGGCTACGGCACGTCGGGGCCCGTACCGCCCGAGCTGGAGGGCTTCACCGGTACCGGAGGCATGGGCAGTGTGGCCTCCGGCCGCGTCGCCTACGTGTTCGGCTTCGAGGGCCCCGCGGTGACCGTGGACACCGCCTGTTCCTCGTCCCTGGTCGCCATCCACCTCGCGGCCCAGGCCCTGCGCAACGGCGAATGCTCGATGGCCCTCGCCGGCGGCGCCACCGTCATGGCGACCCCGGGTACGTTCGTCGAGTTCTCGCGGCAGCGGGGCCTGGCCTCCGACGGCCGCTGCAAGTCGTACGCGGACGCGGCCGACGGTACGGGGTGGGCCGAGGGCGCGGGTGTCGTCGTACTGGAGCGGCTGTCGGAGGCGCGGCGCAAGGGCCACCGGGTCCTGGCGGTCGTGCGCGGCAGCGCGGTGAACCAGGACGGCGCGTCGAACGGGCTGACCGCTCCCAACGGGCCGTCGCAGCAACGGGTGATCCGCAAGGCGCTCGCGAACGCGGGGCTGACCCCGGCGGACGTGGACGCGGTCGAGGGCCACGGCACCGGTACGGTCCTCGGCGACCCGATCGAGGCACAGGCCCTCCTCGCCACCTACGGCCGTGAGCGTGACCAGCCTTTGCTGCTCGGCTCGTTGAAGTCCAACATCGGGCACACCCAGATGGCCGCGGGCGTGGCCGGCGTCATCAAGATGGTGCAGGCCATGCAGCACGGTGTGCTCCCCGCCACGCTGCACGTCGACACCCCGACCTCCCAGGTCGACTGGGCGGACGGCGCGGTCGAACTGCTGACGGAGGCCCGCGCGTGGCCGGAGGTGAACCGGCCCCGCCGGGCGGGTGTGTCCGGGTTCGGCGTGAGCGGCACGAACGCGCACGTGATCCTGGAGCAGGCACCGGAGGAGGACGTCACGGAGCCGGTGGTGCCCCCGGCCGAGGGCGCGATACCGGTGGTCGTCTCCGCACGCAGCGCCGGTGCACTCGCCGGACAGGCGGACCGGCTGGCGGAGTACGTCCGCCGGACCGGCGCACCGCTGACCGCCGTCGCGGGAGCCTTGATATCCCGGCGGGCGATGCTGTCCGAGCGGGCCGTGGTGGTCGCCGCGTCGCCGGAAGAAGCGGTGGCCGGACTGGAGACGCTTGCCGTCGGCGGGTCATCACCGCTCGTGGTGACGGGCACGGCCACCGGCGGCAGGACCGTGCTGGTGTTCCCCGGCCAGGGGTCCCAGCGGGTCGGTATGGGCGCGGAGTTGTATGAGCGGTTTCCGGTGTTCGCGCGGGCGTTGGATGAGGCGTGTGCGGCTTTGGATGCGCGGCTTGCGGGTGCTGTGGAGCAGTCGGTGCGGGATGTGGTTTTCGGTGCGGGTGACGATGGTCTGCTGGATCGGACGGTGTTCACTCAGGCGGGTTTGTTCGCGGTGGAGTCGGCGTTGTTCCGGCTGGTGGAGTCGTGGGGTGTGCGGCCGGATGTGGTGGCCGGGCATTCGATCGGCGAGGTAGTGGCCGCGCATGTCGCGGGGGTGTTGTCGTTGGAGGATGCGGCGGCGTTGGTGGCGGCGCGGGGCCGGTTGATGCAATCCCTGCCGCAGGGTGGGGCGATGGTCGCGGTGGCGGCGAGCGAGTCGGAGATCGCCGAGCACTTGGGTGCGGGTGTGGATCTGGCGGCGGTGAACGCGCCCGGCTCGGTTGTCCTGTCGGGTGAGGAAGACGCCGTCATGGCCGTGTCGGAGAGGTTGCGGGAGCAGGGCCGCCGGGTGAAACGGCTGACCGTCTCGCACGCTTTCCACTCGGCGTTGATGGAGCCGATGCTGGCCGAGTTCGGCGAGGTGCTGTCCGGGCTGACCTGGAACGAGCCGGCCATCCCTGTCGTGTCGAACGTGACGGGAAAGCTGGCCGAGCCGGGCCAGTTGAGTGATCCCGCCTACTGGGTCGACCACGTCCGGCGTCCGGTCCGTTTCGCCGACGGCATCGCCGCGTCGGGCGGGTCGATCTTCCTGGAACTCGGCCCCGGGGGCTCCCTCACCGGTGCGATCACCGAAGCGGCCGGAGAGGAGGCGGTGAGTGTTCCGGCCCTGCGCGACGACCGCGACGAGGAGCAGACCCTGCTCGTGGCCGTGGCCCACCTCTTCGTACGGGGTGCCGGGGTGAACTGGGCGGCCACTCTCCCGAAGGGGGCCACCGAGGCGCACGTGGACCTGCCGACGTACGCCTTCGACCACCGCCACTTCTGGCTTCCGGCGGCTCCCGTCACCGACGCCGCCGCCCTGGGCCAGAGCACGGCGGACCATCCCATGCTGGGCGCGGTGGTGGAGGTGCCGGAGACCGGCGGGGTGCTGTTCACCTCCCGGCTCTCCCTGCGCACCCATCCCTGGCTGGCCGACCACGCCGTGGGAGGTGTGGTCCTGGTGCCCGGCACCGGGCTGGTGGAGCTGGCCGTGCGGGCGGGTGACGAGGTCGGCTGCGGGGTGCTGGAGGAGCTGGTCATCGAGGCCCCGCTGGTCGTTCCCGAGCAGGGTGGTGTCCGGGTCCAGGTCGCCGTCGGCGGACCGGACGACAGCGGACTGCGGACCGTCGCCGTGTACTCGGCGCGCGAGGACACGGCCGGCGAGGTCGGCTCCGACGCCTGGACCCGGCACGCCACCGGCACCCTCACCACCACGCTCGTCGCCACCGGCACCGGCACGTTCGACTTCACCGCCTGGCCGCCGCCCGGCGCCGAACGGGTCGAGGTGGACGCCGACGCCTTCTACTCCGGTCTCATCGAGCAGGGCTACACGTACGGTCCGGCGTTCCAGGGACTGCGGGCGGTGTGGCGGCGCGGCGACGAGGTGTATGCCGAGGTCGCCCTCCCGGAGGGGCACCGGGAGGAAGCCGCGCGGTTCGGCATCCACCCGGCTCTGCTGGACGCCGCCCTGCACGCCAACGGTTTCGTCGCCCCGGCCGACGCGCCCCCTGCGGGCGACGGGCCGCGCACGGTGCTGCCGTTCGCCTGGAACCGGCTGGCGTTGCACGCCTCCGGTGCCTCGGCGCTGCGCGTGCGCGTGGCACCGTCCGGACCCGACGCGGTATCGGTGCAGGCTGCCGACGAGACCGGTGACCCGGTGCTGACGACGGAATCGCTGGTGTTCCGCGCGGTGAGCACGGAACAGCTGGCGGCGGCGGCCGGTGCGCCCGGTGCCGACGCGCTGTTCCGAGTGGAGTGGACCGACCTGTCCGTGCCCGCTCGTGCGGCCGCACCGCTACCGTCCTGGGCGCGGGCGGCCACCGCAGCGGACCTCGCCGAACCGGCCTGGGCGGACGCCGTACCGGAAATACTGGTCGTGCCGGCCGATGGACCCGACGACGCCCTGGACCGCACCTCCCGGGTGCTGGACGTCCTGCGGGCCTGGCTGGCCGACGAGCGGCTGGCGGAGTCGCGGCTCGCCGTCGTCACCCGGGGCGCGGTACCCGCCGATGGTGACGAGACGGTGACCGACCCGGCGGGGGCGGCCGTGTGGGGCCTCGTCCGTGCCGCCCAGGCGGAGAACCCCGACCGGATCGTCCTCATCGACACCGACGACACCCACGACAGCGCCCCTGCCGACACCGACGAGACCCACGACAGAACCCCTGCCGACTCCGACGACATCCACGAAAGCGCCCCCGCCGACGACCCCCGGGGACCGCGGACCGCGGACGAGTCCGTCGCCGTGCTCCTCGCCACCGCTCTGGCGGCCGGGGAACCACAGCTCGCGGTGCGCGGTACGGCCGTCCGGGCACCGCGCCTGGTCCGGGCCGCGTCCGCGGGCACCGGCGCGGACGGCGCGCACTGGGACCCCGACGGTACCGTCCTCGTCACCGGCGGCACCGGCTCGCTGGGCGCCCTGCTGGCCCGGCACCTGGTCGAGCGGCGCGGCGTACGGCACCTGCTGCTGGCCGGCCGGCGCGGTCCGGACGCGGCCGGCGCCCGGGAGCTGGTGGACGATCTGACGGCGCTCGGCGCGACCACCGTACGCGTCGCCGCCTGCGACCTCGCCGACCGGGAGGCGGTGGCGGCGCTGCTGGAGGCCGTACCGCACGACCACCCGCTCACCGCCGTCCTGCACACCGCGGGCGTCCTGGACGACGGCGTCATCGGCGCCCTCGACCGGGAACGCCTGGCCCACGTCTTCGCACCGAAGGTCGTGGCCGTACGGCACCTGGACGAGCTGACCCGGGAACACACTCCGCAGCTGGCGGAGTTCGCGGTGTTCTCCTCCGCCGCCGGACTGTTCGGTTCGGCCGGCCAGGGCAACTACGCCGCCGCCAACGCCTGGCTCGACGCCGCGATGGCCCGCCGCCGGGCGGCCGGCCTGCCGGCCCGCTCCCTGGCCTGGGGGCCCTGGGAGCAGACCACCGGAATGACCACCGGCACGGAAGCGGCGGCCCGCACCCGCGGCAACCGGCGCGGTGGCGTCCTGCCGCTCACCCCGCAGGAGGGCATGGCGCTCTTCGACGCGGCCCTGGCCGGCGACGACACGCTGCTCGTCCCGGTGAAGCTCGACCTCAGGGCCGTACGCGCCGAGGCGGCCACCGGCACCGGCGTACCGCCCCTGCTCCGCCAACTGGTGCGCGCGGGACGGCAGTCGGCGCGAGGGGCCGGAGGTGACGGCGGGGACGGTCTGCTGCGCCGCCTCGCCGGGCTGGACCGCGCCCGGCAGGAGGCCCTGCTGCTGGACGTCGTCCGCGGCCATGTGGCCGGCGTGCTCGGGCACGCCGGGGCGGACGGCGTCGGCGCCGAGACGGCGTTCAAGGACGCCGGGTTCGACTCCCTCACCTCCGTGGAGCTGCGCAACCGGCTGCGCGGCGCGACCGGCGTCAACCTCTCCGCCACCGTGGTCTTCGACTACCCCACACCGCTCGCGCTCGCCCGCCATCTGCACGGCGAGCTCGCCCCGGAGGGCGCCGGCCACCGGCCCGCGGCGGAGGCGGACGAGGAACGGCTGCGCCACGCCCTGCTCGCCCTCCCACTGGAACGCTTCCGGGAGGCCGGACTGCTGGACGCGCTCGTCGAACTGGCCGCCCACGAACCCGGCGCGCCCGCGCCCGGCGCACCGGACACCGCCCACGGGGCACTGGCCGATCTGGACGTCGACGACCTCGTACAACTCGCGCTCGGCGACGGCGAATCCCTCGAAGGCTGACGCGGCACACGACTGATTGGGGCAGGGAAAGTGAGTGCTTCCTACGAGAAGCTTGTCGAGGCGCTGCGGAAGTCGCTGGAAGAGGTCGGCACGCTGAAGAAGCGGAACCAGCAGCTTCTCAGCGCGTCGCGTGAGCCGGTCGCGATCGTCGGCATGGCCTGCCGGCTGCCCGGCGGCGTCGACACCCCCGAGGACCTCTGGGAGCTGGTCGCCGAGGGCCGCGACGGAGTGTCGGGCTTCCCCGACGACCGCGGCTGGGACCTGGACACCCTGCTGGACGCCGATCCCGAGAAGACCGGCACCTCCTACGTCGACCAGGGCGGCTTCCTGCGGGGCGCCGGCCGCTTCGATGCGGAGTTCTTCGGCATCTCCCCGCGCGAGGCACTCGCGATGGACCCGCAGCAGCGGCTGCTGCTGGAGACCTCCTGGGAGGCGCTGGAGCGGGCCGGTGTCGATCCGGCGACCCTCAAGGGCACTGACGTCGGCGTCTTCAACGGCATCATGGGCGTCGACTACTTCGCCGGCGGAAGCGTACCGCCCGAGCTGGAGGGCTTCACCGGCACCGGCGCCGCCTCCAGCGTGGCGTCCGGCCGCATCTCCTACGTCTTCGGCCTCGAAGGCCCCGCGGTCACACTCGACACCGCCTGCTCGTCCTCCCTGGTCGCCATCCACCTCGCCGTGCAGGCACTGCGCCGGGGAGAGTGCACGATGGCACTGGCGGGCGGCGCCACGGTCATGGCCACGCCCGGCCTGTTCATCGACTTCTCCCGGCAGCGGGGCCTCGCGGCCGACGGCCGCTGCAAGGCCTACTCATCGACCGCGGACGGCACCGGCTGGGCCGAGGGCGCGGGTGTCGTCGTACTGGAACGGCTGTCGGAGGCGCGGCGCAAGGGCCACCGGGTCCTCGCCGTCGTGCGCGGTACGGCCGTCAACCAGGACGGCGCGTCCAACGGGCTGACCGCCCCCAACGGGCCCTCCCAGCAGCGGGTGATCCGCAAGGCGCTGGCCGCGGCCGGGCTGACCCCGGCGGACGTGGACGCCGTGGAAGGCCACGGCACCGGCACGACCCTGGGCGACCCGATCGAGGCACAGGCCCTCCTCGCCACCTACGGCAAGGAACGCGAAGAGCCGCTGTGGCTCGGCTCGTTGAAGTCCAACGTCGGCCACACCCAGGCCGCCGCGGGTGTCGCCGGCGTCATCAAGATGATTCAGGCGATGCGCCACGGCGTGCTCCCGGCCACCCTGCACGTCGAGGAACCCTCCCCGCGCGTCGACTGGGAATCGGGCGCCGTACGGCTGCTGACGGAGGCCCGTGCGTGGCCGGAGGTGAACCGGCCGCGCCGGGCGGCTGTGTCCGGATTCGGCGTGAGCGGCACGAACGCGCACGTCATCCTGGAGCAGGCGGCGGAGGAGGATGTCACCGAGCCGGCGGCCCCGGCCGACGGTGTCGTGCCGGTGATCGTCTCCGCGCGCACCGCCGGGGCCCTGGCCGGCCAGGCGGGCCGGCTCGCCGAGTTCGTCGCCGGCACCGGCACCGCACTGCCGACCGTCGCCGGTGCGCTCGTCTCGCAGCGGACAGCACTGCCCGAACGAGCCGTGGTCCTCGCAGGCTCCCGAGGCGATGCCCTCACCGGACTGCGCGCCCTGGCCGGCGGGCAGCCGGCCCCCTCGGTGATCACGGGCTCGGCCACCGGGGGGAAGACGGTGTTCGTGTTCCCGGGTCAGGGGTCGCAGCGGGTCGGTATGGGCGCGGAGTTGTATGAGCGGTTTCCGGTGTTCGCGCGGGCGTTGGATGAGGCGTGTGCGGCTTTGGATGCGCGGCTTGCGGGTGCTGTGGAGCAGTCGGTGCGGGATGTGGTTTTCGGTGCGGGTGACGATGGTCTGCTGGATCGGACGGTGTTCACTCAGGCGGGACTGTTCGCGGTGGAGTCGGCGTTGTTCCGGCTGGTGGAGTCGTGGGGTGTGCGGCCGGATGTGGTGGCCGGGCATTCGATCGGCGAGGTAGTGGCCGCGCATGTCGCCGGGGTGTTGTCGCTGGAGGATGCGGCGGCGTTGGTGGCGGCGCGGGGCCGGTTGATGCAATCCCTGCCGCAGGGCGGGGCGATGATCGCGGTCGCGGCGAGCGAGTCGGAGATCGCCGAGCACCTGGGTGCGGGTGTGGATCTGGCGGCGGTGAACGCGCCCGGCTCGGTGGTGCTCTCCGGTGACGAGGAAGCCGTCACGGCCGTCGCCGAGAAGATCCGCGAACAGGGCCGCCGGGTCAAGCGGCTCACCGTCTCGCACGCCTTCCACTCGGCGTTGATGGAGCCGATGCTCGCCGAGTTCGGCGAGGTGCTGTCGGGGCTGACCTGGAACGAGCCTGCTGTCCCTGTCGTGTCGAACGTGACGGGAAAGCTGGCCGAGCCGGGCCAGTTGAGTGATCCCGCCTACTGGGTCGACCACGTCCGGCGTCCGGTCCGTTTCGCCGACGGCATCGCCGCGTCGGGCGGGTCGATCTTCCTGGAACTCGGTCCCGGGGGCGCGTTGAGCGGTGCGATCACCGAGTCTGCGGCCGTGGACGCCGTAAGTGTTCCGGCCCTGCGTGACGACCGGGGGGAGGAGCAGACCCTTCTGCTGTCCGTCGCGGAGTTGTTCGTGCGCGGGACGAAGGTGGACTGGGCGGCACTCCTGCCGGAGGGCGCGACCGCCACCCACGTGGACCTGCCGACGTACGCTTTCGACCACCAGCACTACTGGCTTCCCGCCCCCCGGCCGCTCCTGGACGCCACCGCCCTGGGCCAGGACGCGGCGGACCATCCGCTGCTGGGTGCGGTGCTCCAGTTGCCGCAGTCGGACGGGCTGGTCCTCACCTCCCGGCTGTCCCTGCGCACCCACCCCTGGCTCGCCGACCACGCCATCGGGGGAGTGGTCCTGGTGCCCGGCACCGGCCTGGTCGAGCTGGCCGTGCGCGCCGGTGACGAAGTCGGCTGCGGAGTGCTGGACGAGCTGGTCATCGAGGCACCCTTGGTCGTTCCCGAGCAGGGTGCCGTCCGGGTCCAGGTCGCCGTCGGCGGGCCGGACCGGACCGGGGCGCGCAGTGTCGAGGTGTACTCCACCCGTCAGGACGTCGGCGCGCGAAGTGGGCCGGACGCCTGGACCCGGCACGCCAGCGGCACCCTGAGCACCGCGACCGCCCCCACCGGGACCCACGACTTCACCGCCTGGCCCCCGCCCGGTGCCCGGCAGGTCGACATCTCCGACGGCTACGAGAAGCTGACGCGCGCCGGATACGCGTACGGCCCGGCGTTCCAGTGCGTGCGCAAGGTCTGGCGACGCGACACGGAGCTGTTCGCGGAGGTCGTCGTCCCCCCGGAACAGCGGGACAACGCCGCCGGGTTCGGCATCCACCCGGCGCTGCTCGACGCGGCCCTGCACGCCGGCATCCTGGACGCGGCCGCCGAGGTTGCCGACGGAGCCGTGGTGGAGGACGCCCCGGTGGTACGGCTGCCGTTCGCCTGGAACGGGCTGACGCTGCACGCCTCCGGTGCCGCGTCGATCCGGGTACGGCTCCTGCGGCCCGACCCGGACACGCTGTCCCTGGAAGCCGTCGACGACTCCGGCGATCCCGTGCTGACCCTGGACTCCCTGGTGTCACGGGCGGTCTCCGCGGAGCAGCTCGACGCGGCGGCCGGCGCTCCCGGTTCGGACGCGTTGTTCCGGGTGGAGTGGAGTGAGCTGCCGTCCGTGCCGGGTGTGGGTGAGGTGCCGGTGGTCACGGTGGTCGATGCCCGTAGTCGTGGGGGTGGTGAGGCCCCGGTGGTGCTGGTGGGGCGGGTGTTGGAGGCGGTGCAGGCCTGGCTGGCGGATGAGGCGGCCGAGGATAGCCGGCTGGTCGTGGTCACCCGGGGGGCGGTGCCCGCCGGTGGTGACGCGGAGGTCACCGATCCGGGTGGCGCGGCCGTCTGGGGGCTGGTGCGTGCCGCCCAGGCCGAGAACCCCGACCGGATCATCCTGATCGACACCGACACCGACACCGACACCGACACCGACACCGACACCGACACCGACGCTTATAGCGACACCGACACCGACACCGACACCCGCACCGGCGCTCATAGCGACGCCGAAGCCCTCGCCACCGGCGTGACCGCTGCCGGTCTCGCTCCCGCCCTCGCCACCGGCGAACCCCAACTCGCCCTGCGCGGAGCGGCCGTGTACGTGCCCCGCCTCACCCGCGCACTCCCCGCCCCCACCACCGAGCCGGTGCTCGACCCGGAGGGCACGGTGCTGATCACCGGCGGCACCGGGTCCCTGGCCGGTCTCCTGGCCCGGCATCTGGTGACCCGGCACGGTATCCGGCACCTCGTGCTGGTGAGCCGGAGCGGCGTGGAGGCGGCTGGGGCGCGGGAGTTGGTGGCGGAGCTGGAGGGGCTGGGCGCGGAGTCGGTGTCGGTGCCCGCCTGCGACGTCACCGACCGGGACGCGGTGGCGGCCCTGTTCACGGGGCTGACCGGGCCCCGGCTCACCGCCGTCGTCCACGCGGCCGGTGTCTTCGACGCCGGGGTCGTCGGTGAGATCCGGCCCGAGCGGCTGGCCCGGGTGTTCGCGCCGAAGGTGACCGCCGTGCGGCACCTGGACGAGCTGACCCGCGAACTCGTCCCCGATCTGGACGCGTTCCTCACCTACTCCTCCGTCTCCGGTGTCTTCCTCGGCGCCGGTACCGGCGGTTACGGCGCCGCCAACGCCTGCATGGACGCCCTCATGTCGGTCCGCCGGGCGGCCGGGTTCCCGGCGCGGTCGCTCGCCTGGGGCCTGTGGGAGCAGACCACCGGCATGGGAGCCGACCTCGACGAGCTGTCCCGCAGCCGCATGAGCCGCCGTGGTGGCGTGCTGCCCCTCTCCCCCGAGGAGGGCATGGAGCTGTTCGACGCGGCGCTGGGCAGCGATCAGACCCTGCTCGTGCCGGCCAGGCTGGACCTGCGGGGCCTGCGCGCCGGAGCGACGGCCGGAGCGACCGTGCCGCCGCTGCTGCGCGGGCTCGTCCGTGCGGGCCGGCGTGCCGCGCGCGGTGCCGGTCGGGAGGGGCGTGACGGACTGGCCGGGCGGCTGGCCGGGCTGGCCGCGGCCGAGCGGGAGGCGCTGCTGCTGGACCTGGTCCGTACCCATGTCGCGAATGTCCTCGGGCATGCCGGGCCGGACCGGGTGAGGGCCGAGACCGCCTTCAAGGACGCCGGGTTCGACTCCCTCACCTCCGTCGAACTGCGGAACCGGCTGCGCGAGGCCACCGGCCTGAGCCTGCCCGCGACCGCCGTCTTCGACTACCCGACCCCGCTCGCCCTCGCCCGGCACCTGCACGAGGAGTTCCAGGGCGTGACCCCGGCCGCGTCCGCGCCGGTGGCCGCGCCGCGTGATCCGGAGGAGCCGATCGCCGTCGTGGGCATGGCCTGCCGGCTGCCGGGCGGGGTCGGCAGCCCCGAGGACCTGTGGCGCCTGGTCAGCGAGGGCCGCGACGGTGTCACCGGGTTCCCGACGGACCGCGGCTGGGACCTGGACCGGGTGCTCGACGACGACCCCGAGCACGCCGGGACGTCGTACGTCGCGCAGGGCGGCTTCCTGCACGAGGCACCGCTGTTCGACCCGGTGTTCTTCGGTATCTCGCCGCGTGAGGCGGTGGCGATGGACCCGCAGCAGCGGCTGCTGCTGGAGACCTCGTGGGAGGCGCTGGAGCGGGCCGGTATCGACCCGACCTCCCTCAAGGGCACGGACGTCGGGGTGTTCAGCGGCATCATGGGCGTCGACTACTACTCCGGCGGTGACGTCCCGGAGGAGGTGGGCGGCTTCGCCCTGACCGGTGCCGGGGCGAGCGTGGCCTCGGGCCGGGTGTCGTACGTCTTCGGTTTCGAGGGCCCCGCGATGACCGTGGACACCGCCTGCTCGTCGTCCCTGGTCGCCCTGCACCTGGCCGCGCAGGCGCTGCGCACAGGTGAGTGCTCCCTGGCCCTGGCCGGCGGTTCGACCGTGATGGCCGGACCCGGGATGTTCATGGAGTTCTCGCGGCAGCGGGCGCTGGCCACGGACGGCCGCTGCAAGTCGTACGCGGACGCGGCCGACGGCACCGGGTGGGCCGAGGGCGCGGGTGTCGTCGTACTGGAGCGCCTGTCGGAGGCGCGGCGCAAGGGCCACCGGGTCCTGGCCGTCGTGCGCGGCAGTGCCGTGAACCAGGACGGCGCGTCGAACGGACTGACCGCTCCCAACGGGCCCTCCCAGCAGCGGGTGATCCGCAAGGCGCTCGCGAACGCCGGGCTCACCGCGGCGGACGTGGACCTGGTGGAGGGGCACGGCACCGGTACGGTCCTCGGCGACCCGATCGAGGCACAGGCCCTGCTCGCCACCTACGGCAAGGAGCGCGAAGAGCCCCTGTGGCTGGGTTCCTTGAAGTCGAACATCGGGCACGCCCAGGCCGCCGCCGGAGTCGCCGGTGTCATCAAGGCCGTACAGGCGCTGCGGCACCGAGTGATGCCCGCCACCCTGCACGTCGACACGCCGTCCTCCCAGGTCGACTGGTCGGCCGGCGCGGTGAACCTGCTCACCGAGGCCCGGGAATGGGCCGACCCGGGACGGCCGCGCCGGGCCGCGGTGTCCTCGTTCGGGCTCAGCGGCACCAACGCGCACGTGATCCTGGAGGAGGTCTCCGAGGAGCCGGAGCAGCCGCCCATGGCCGGGCCCGCTCCCGCCGGTGTGGTGCCGCTGGCGGTGTCCGCACGCGGTACCGGCGCGCTCGCCGGGCAGGCCGCACGGCTCGCCGCGTTCCTCGACGGCACCGACGCCGCACCGGCCGACGTCGCGGCGGCCCTGGTGACCCGGCGGGCCGTCCTCCCCGAGCGGGCCGTCGTCGTGGCCGGCACCCGGGAGGAGGCCGTGGCGGGGCTGGGCGCGCTGGCCCGCGGCGAGAGCAGTCCCGCGGTCGTGACCGGCGGCCCCGCCGCCACGGCCGGCACCGGCAAGGTCGTCCTCGTCTTCCCCGGCCAGGGCTTCCAGTGGGCCGGGATGGGCCGTGAACTGCTGGACAGCTCACCGGTGTTCGCCGAGCGGATCGCGGAGTGCGCCCGGGCCCTGCAACCCTGGGTGGACTGGGAACTGGAGGACGTGCTGCGCGGTGAGGCACCGGCCGAGCTGCTGGGACGCACCGACGTCGTCCAGCCGGCGAGCTTCGCCGTGATGATCGGCCTGGCGGCCGTCTGGGCGTCGGTGGGAGTCGTACCGGACGCGGTGACCGGTCACTCGCAGGGCGAGATCGCCGCGGCCTGCGTCGCCGGAGCGCTGTCACTTCAGGACGCGGCACGGGTCGTGGCGCTGCGCGCCCAGGTGATCACCGAGCGGCTGTCGGGGCTCGGCGGCATGGTCGCGGTCGCCCTGCCCGAGGCCGAGGCGACCGCCGCCGTGGCCCGCTGGGCGGGCCGCGTGCACGTCGCCGCGGTCAACTCCCCGTCCTCGGTGGTGGTGGCCGGAGACGTCGGCCTGCTGGACGAGGTCGTCGAGACGCTGACCGCCGAGGGCGTCCGGGCCCGGCGGATCGCGGCCGACTTCGCCTCGCACACCCCGCACGTGGAGGCGGTACGCGAACTGCTCACCAAGGCGTTCGCCGACGTCCGCAGCCAGGCCCCCGTCATCCCCTTCCATTCGACCGTCACCGGTGAGCGCGTCACCGAGGCCGGCGCGCTGGATGCCGACTACTGGTACCGCAACGTGCGCCGGCAGGTCCGCTTCGCCCCCGCCGTCACCGCCCTGCTGGAGTCCGGGCACTCCGTGTTCGTGGAGGTCAGCGCCCACCCGGTCCTCGTCCAAGCCATCAGCGAGACAGCCGACGGCGCCGACGTGCTCGTCACCGGCTCGCTGCGCCGCGACGACGGCGGCCCCCGGCGGCTGCTGGCCTCCATGGCCGAACTGTTCGTCAGGGGGGTGCCGTTGGACTGGACGGGCGTCCTGCCGGCCGCCAACCGGCCCGTCGACCTGCCCACGTACGCCTTCGACCACCAGCACTACTGGCTCCCCGCACCCGCCGCCGCGGGCGACGCCGCCTCGCTGGGACTGGCCGGCGCCGATCACCCGCTCATCGGCGCGGTGGTCGAGGTCCCGGACACCGGCGGCGTGCTGTGCACCTCCCGGCTGTCGCTGCGCACCCATCCGTGGCTGGCCGACCACGCCGTCGGCGACGTCGTCCTGCTGCCCGGCACCGGCCTGGTCGAACTCGCCGTCCGCGCCGGCGACGAGGCCGGCTGCTCCACCCTCGAGGAACTCGTCATCGAGGCCCCGCTGATCCTCCCGGCACAGGGCGGCGTACGCGTGCAGGTGAGCGTCGGCGGCCCGGGCGGAGACGGCACCCGTACGGTCACCGTCCACTCCACGCCCGACGGCGCGGCCGGCGCCGACGGCTGGACGCGGCACGCCACCGGTGTCCTCGCCCCGGCGGCCCCCACCCGCACCCCCGCCCATCCGGACCTGACCACCTGGCCGCCGGCCGGCGCCGAACGCGTCGAGGTGAGCGCGCAGGACTTCTACGCCGGACTGCGCGACCACGACTACCACTACGGGCCCGTCTTCCGCGGCCTGCGCGCGGTGTGGCGGCGCGGCGAGGAACTCTTCGCCGAGATCGCCCTGCCCGAGCAGGAGCACAAGGCCGCCACGGAGTACGGCATCCATCCCGCGCTCCTCGACGCCGCCCTGCACACCAAGGCGTTCCTCAGCAGCGGCGAGCACCGCACGATGCTGCCCTTCGCCTGGAACGCGCTCACCCTGCACGCCTCCGGGGCGACCTCCCTGCGGATCCGGGTCGCCCGGCCCGGCCCGGACGCGCTGTCCCTGGAGGCCGCCGACGACACCGGCAGCCCCGTCCTGAGCGCCGGCTCGCTGGTGTTCCGCCCGGTCGCCCCGGACCAGCTGCGCACCACCGGCGGCGACATGCTCTTCGGCGTCGACTGGGTCCCGCTGCCCCGGCCCGAGGACGCGGGGATTCCGTCCTGGCTCCGGCTGTCCACGGCGGAGGAGGTGGCGACCCTCGCCGGGGACGCCCCGGGCGGCGCCGAGCTGCCCCGCGCGGTCGTCGTGGAGGCCGTGACCGCCGGCCCGGACGACACCCCGCTCGCCGTGACGGACCGCGCGCTGGAGGTCGTCCAGACCTGGCTGGCCGGCGGCGGTCTGGAGGACACCCGGCTGGTCGTGCTCACCCGGGGCGCGGTGCCCGCGGGCGGCGACGCGGCGGTCACCGACCCGGGCGGCGCGGCCGTCTGGGGCCTGGTCCGCGCCGCGCAGGCCGAGAACCCCGACCAGATCGTGCTGCTCGACACGGACAGCGGTACGGGCACCGGCCCGGACGCGGAGGACGCGGACCGCCTCGGCTCCCTGCTCGGCGCGGTCCTCGCCACCGGCGAGCAGCAACTCGCGGTACGTGATGGCGCGTTGTACGTGCCCCGTCTGACCCGTGCGGTACCGGGGCCCGGCACCGAGCCGGTGCTCGACCCGGAAGGCACGGTGCTGATCACCGGCGGCACCGGGTCCCTGGCCGGTCTCCTGGCCCGGCATCTGGTGACCCGGCACGGTATCCGGCATCTCGTGCTGGTGAGCCGGAGCGGTGTGGAGGCGTCCGGGGCGCGGGAGTTGGTGGCGGAGCTGGAGGGGCTGGGCGCGGAGTCGGTGTCGGTGCCCGCCTGCGACGTCACCGACCGGGACGCGGTGGCGGCCCTGCTCACGGGGCTGACCGGGCCCCGGCTCACCGCCGTCGTCCACGCGGCCGGCCTGTACGACGCGGGCGTGGTCGGCGAGATCGAACCCGAGCGGCTGGCCCGGGTGTTCGCGCCGAAGGTGACCGCCGTGCGGCACCTGGACGAGCTGACCCGCGAACTCGCCCCCGATCTGGACGCGTTCCTCACCTACTCCTCCGTGTCCGCGGTGTTCCTCGGCGCCGGCACCGGCGCTTACGCGGCGGCCAACGCCGCCATGGACGGGCTCATGTCGGTCCGCCGGGCGGCCGGGTTCCCGGCGCGGTCGCTCGCCTGGGGCCTGTGGGAGCAGACCACCGGCATGGCCGCCCGCACCGACGAACTGACCCGCGGCCGCCTCAGCCGCCGCGGCGGCGTCCTCGCCCTCACCCCCGAGGAGGGCATGGAGCTGTTCGACGCGGCGCTGCGCGGCGACCGGACCCTGCTCGTGCCGGCCAGGCTGGACCTGCGGGGCCTGCGCGCCGACGCGGCCGCCGGCACGGCCGTACCGCCCCTGCTGCGCGGGCTCGTCCGCGCCGGCAGGCAGGCGGCCCGGGCCGCGGTCAGCGGGGACGAGCGACGCCGGCTGGCCGAACGCCTGGCCGGGCTGCCGGCGGGGGAGCGGGCAGAGGCCCTGCTGGAGCTGGTGCGCACCCAGGTGGCCGTCGTCCTCGGCTACGCCGCCACCCACCAGGTCGACGCCTCCCAGGGTCTGTTCGAGATCGGCTTCGACTCGCTCACCGCCCTCGAACTGCGCAACCGGCTCGGCGAACTGACCGGGACCAAGCTCGGCGCGGGCCTCGTCTTCGACCATCCGACCCCCGCGATGATCGTCGCCCATCTGGCCGAGCGCCTGTACGGCGAGGACACGCGCGGGCCCGTGGCCCTCTCCGTCTGAGGCGTCCACCCACCCCCCGACCGAAGGGAGCAGATCACCGCATGTTCGACGTGGATGCCTACCTCAGCCGCCTCGGCCGGCCCGGGCCGCGGCCGAGGCCGGACCTCGACACCCTGCGCACCCTGCACAAACGGCACCTGATGACACTGCCGTACAACGTCGCCGGACAGGGCTTCGCCGACGGCGTCCACCTCGTGGACGTGGACGAGGACGAGGTGTTCCGCACCGGCGTCCTGGAGGGCCTGGGCGGCACCTGCTTCCAGCTCAACCGGCTCTTCTTCCGGCTCCTGACCGAACTGGGCTACGAGGTCACCCTGCTGGCCGCGAGCACCGCCGAGGGCCGGGAGAACTTCGGCACCGAGATCGAGCACATGTTCATCCGGGCCGCCGTCGACGGCCAGGACTGGCTCGTCGACGTCGGCTACCCCGGACCGTCGTACCTCGAACCGCTGCGCGTCAGCGACGAGGTGCAGACCCAGTACGGCTGCCAGTACCGGCTCGTCGGCGCCGAGGACGGCGCCACCGCCGTGCAGCGACGCGGACGCGTGACCCGGTGGGGCACCGTCTACACGTTCCGGCCGCAGGCCCGCCGGTGGCACGACTGGAAGGAACTGGAGGACCGGGCCCGCGCCCACCACGCCACCGCCTCCCCGGACGACGGCCAGGGCATCCTGTGCGGCCGGACGTTCGACAACGGCCAGGCCGTGCTCAAGGGCCGCCGCTACCTCGTCGTGCGGGACGGACGCGAACGCGTCCGCACCGTCGTCGACGACACGGAACACCGCAGGCTCGTCGCCGCCCTGCTCACCGGCGACCTCGACTCCGGCGACCTCGCGTGACCCGGAGAGGGACCAACCGAACCAACGGCACCAGCCAGAAGACGGAAGGACAACTCATGGGGAACAACTCGGCCGACGTGGTCGTCATCGGTGGCGGACCGGCCGGCGCGATCAGCGCCTATGTACTGGCCAAGCAGGGCCACTCCGTCGTGCTCCTGGAGCGCGAGGAGGCCCCGCGCTTCCACATCGGCGAATCACTGCTGCCGTACATGATGGGCCTGTTCGACCGGATCGGCATCCGGGAGGCCGTCGAGGCCGGGGGCTATGTGCCCAAGTTCGGCGGCGAGTTCATCGACCCGACCGAGAAGAAGTTCTTCTCCGGCGTGTTCCGCGCCGACTTCGGCCTCCAGGGCGACGGCCGCTACGACCGGGCGTACCAGGTCCAACGGGCCCGTTTCGACAACATGCTGGTGAGGGAGGCAGAGAAGGCCGGCGCCGAGGTCCACCTCGGCGCCACCGTCGGCGACCTGCTGATGGACGGCGACCGCATGACCGGCGTCCGGTACACCAAGAACGGCGAGGAGCACGAGGTCCGCTCCCGGTACGTCATCGACGCCAGCGGACGCGCCGGCCGCGTGGCCCACAAGTTCGGGCTGCGCAAGACGCTGGAGAAGCTGCGCATGGTCGCGGTGTTCCGGCACTACGAGGGCCTGGACGAGCAGCACAACCTCGGCGTCGAGGGTGACATCCAGGTCGGCGCGCACGGCGACGGCTGGGTGTGGGCCATCCCGCTCTCGAAGGACACCATCAGCGTCGGCACCGTCATGCCCCGCGACGTCTTCCGCGCCTCCACCCCGGAGAAGGTGTTCGAGGAGCACCTCGCCCGGGTCCCGCGCATCACCGCCCGGCTGACCGGCACCCGCCCGGTCATGGACCTGAAGGTCGAGACCGACTACTGCTACCACGCCGACACCGTCACCGGCCCCGGCTGGCTCATGGTCGGCGACGCCGGCTGCTTCGGCGACCCCATGTTCTCCGGCGGTGTCCTCGTCGCCTCGGCCACCGCCGTGCGCGCCGCCGAGACCCTCGGCGAGGCCCTGCGCAAGCCGCAGGACGCCGACCGGCTGATCGAGGACTACGCCAACTTCTTCAAGACCGGCTACGACACCTACATCCGCCTCATCCACGCCTTCTACGACGGTGAACTCGTCGCGGTCGCCGCCGACGCCGGCCGCACCACCGACCGGGAGACACTGGAGCGCTATCTGATCCGGCTCATCGGCGGCGACTTCTGGAGCGAGCACAACGCGGTCGCCCAGGAGATGCGCCGGCGGACCGAATGGGACACCTTCGCACCGTTCCAGCGGGTCTTCGGCTGCCCGTCCTACCCGCACCTGGACGAGCAGGACCGCAAGGAACGCGCCGAGTCCCGCATCCGCCGGGTGACCGCGGGCCAGTAGCCCGCCGGAGCCCGCCCCGCCACGGAGTCCCGGCCGCGGCACCCCCGCCGGCCGGGCTCCGGGCGACCGACCCCAGCCCGCGCGCAACCGAACAAGGTGAAGCGGAAGTGACAGAACAAGTCCCGGTGCGTTTCGGCGACCGGTCCTACGAGGTGCTCATCGGCCCCGGAGTGCGCTCCGCGCTGCCTGCGGTCATCGAGAGGCTGGGCGCCCGGCGCGTGGCGGTGGTCTCGGCGCGGCCCGCCCCATGGGTGCCCGACACCAACGTGGAAACCCTGCTGCTGCCCGCCCGGGACGGCGAACCGGACAAGACCCTCGCCACCGTCGAGGCGCTGTGCGCCGCGTTCGTCCGGTTCGGGCTGACCCGCTCGGACGCCGTCGTCTCCGTCGGCGGCGGCACCACCACCGACGTCGTCGGCCTGGCCGCCGCGCTCTACCACCGCGGCATACCCGTCGTCCACCTGCCGACCAGCCTCCTCGCCCAGGTCGACGCCAGCGTCGGCGGCAAGACCGCCGTCAACCTGCCCGAGGGCAAGAACCTGGTGGGCGCCTACTGGCAGCCCGCCGCCGTCCTGTGCGACACCGACTACCTGACCACCCTGCCGGCCCGCGAACTGCGCAACGGGCTCGGCGAGATCGCCCGCTGCCACTTCATCGGCGCCCCCGGCCTGCACGGACTGCCGCTCACCGAGCAGATAGCGGCCAGCGTGACCCTCAAGGCCGGCATCGTCTCCGCCGACGAACGCGACACCGGGCCACGGCACCTGCTCAACTACGGCCACACCCTCGGCCACGCCCTGGAGGCGGCCACCGGGTTCGCCCTGCGGCACGGCGAGGCCGTCGCCGTCGGCACCGTCTTCGCCGGCCGGCTCGCCGGAGTCCTCGGCCGGATCACCCCCGACCGGGTCCGGGAGCACCAGGAGGTGGTCGCCGCCTACGGCCTGCCCACCGCACTGCCCGACACCACCGATCCCGGCACACTGATCGGCCTGATGCGCCGGGACAAGAAGGCCCGCGCCGGCCTCACCTTCGTCCTCGACGGCCCGGCCGGCGCGGAACTCGTCGCCGACGTGCCCGAGCCGGCCGTCACCGAGGCCCTCGCCCGGATGGAACGCGCCCCCCTCGGCCGGCTCCTCGCCGTCGCCCCGGCCGGCAGCGCGGGAACGGAGGCGGCGGTGACATGACGTACCCACCACGATGGCCGCCGGACACCCCGGCCCGACTCCGGCGGCGAGCCGTCGAACGCGCCCTCACCGACCGGCTCGACGCGGCCCTGGCCCGGCCCGCCGCACAGCAGCCCGACTGGCCCGACCCGGCCCGGGCCCGCGCCGTGGTCCGCCGGCTGACCGCCGGCGAACCCCTCGTCACCCCCGCCGAGACCCGGCGGCTCCTCGACCGGCTGGGAGCCGTCGCGCGGGGCGAGGCGCTCCTGCTCCAGAGCGGCGACTGCGCGGAGACCTTCGCCGACAGCACCGAGGCCCACCTGCGGGGCAACCTCGCACTGCTCCGGCGGATGGCGCTCGTCCTCACCCACGGCGCCGGCCTGCCCGTGGTCACGGTGGCCCGCGCCGCCGGCCAGTACGCCAAGCCCCGCTCCGCCCCCGCCGACGCCCACGGGCTCCCGGTGTACCGCGGCGACATCGTCAACTCCGCCGAGGCGACCCACGCCGCCCGCGCCCCCGACCCCGAACGCATGGCGCGGGCCCACGCCCACGCCCGCGAGGCGATGACCGTCGTCCGCCGGCTCGCGCGCGGTGACCTCGCCGACGCGCACGCCCTGCACGAGGAGAACCGGCGTTTCACCGACACCGCGCCGGGAGGCCGCCGGCACGCCGCCCGGTCCGCGGAGATCGGGCGCGGCCTGCGCTTCATGACCGGCATCGGCGCCCCCGCCCCCCGGCTCGGCGAGATCTGGACCAGCCACGAGGCGCTGCTGCTGGACCACGAACGCACCCTGCTGTGGATCGACGCGGAGGGGATCGAGCCGCGACTGTCCAGCGGGCTGGCCCACTTCCTGTGGATCGGGGAACGCACCCGGCAGCCCGACGGAGCGCACCTGGCCTTCGCCGAGCTGCTGGCCAACCCCGTCGGCGTGAAGATCGGCCCCGGCACCACACCGGAACAGGCCGTGGAGTACGTCCGCCGGCTCGACCCGCACGGCGTCCCCGGCCGGGTCACCCTGATCAGCCGGATGGGCCACGACCGGGTGCGCGAGGTGCTCCCGCCGATCGTGGAGAAGGTCACCGCCTGTGGCCGCCAGGTGATCTGGCAGTGCGACCCCATGCACGGCAACTCCCTTACCACGGCCGGCGGTCGCAAGACCCGGCACTACGACCACATCCTCGCCGAGATCAGCGGCTTCCTCGACGTGCACCGGGCCCTGGGCACCCACCCCGGCGGCCTGCACCTGGAGGCGACCGGCGAGGACGTCACCGAGTGCGTCGGCGGCGCCCGCGGTCTGGCCGAGGCCGATCTGCCCACCCGCTACCGCACCGCCTGCGACCCCCGCCTCAACGCCGAACAGGCCATGGAACTCGCCTTCGCGGTGGCGGAGCTGTTCGCGGCCGGCCCCGCCACCAGCCCGGAGACGCCACGATGACCGACACCCCTCGACCGACCGAGACCAGCACAGGCACCACCGCCACCACCGGCACCGGCCACGAGACCGGCACCAGCACGAGCACCACCACCGGCACCAGCCCCGGTACCGCCCCCACGGCCGGTACCGGTAACGGCATCACCGCCGACGCCCCCCGGCAGAGCCTGGTCGGTGGAGGCACCCGGCTCTACGCCGTCCTCGGTGACCCGGTCGAGCAGGTCCAGTCGCCCGGGCTCCTCAACCCGCTCCTCGCCCGGCTGGGCATCGACGCCGTACTGGTCCCCGTGCACGTCCGCCCCGCCGACCTGGAGAGCGTCGTACGGGGACTGCAACGCGTCGGCAACCTCGACGGGCTGTTCGTCACCGTCCCGCACAAGACGGCCGCGGCCCTGCTGGCCGACCGGCGCAGCCGCACCGTCGAGATCACCGGCAGCGCCAACGTGCTGCGGCGCGAGAGCGACGGCGCCTGGCTCGCCGAGAACTTCGACGGCTCCGGGTTCGTCACGGGCCTGGCCCGGGCGGGCCACCCGCCGAAGGGCGCCCGGGTGGCCCTCGTCGGCGCCGGCGGAGCGGGCAGCGCCATCGCGGCGGCCCTCCTCGACGCGGGCGTGGACCGGCTGACGATCACCGACCCCGACACCCCGCGGCTGACCGCGCTCGTCGACCGGCTGGCCGCGCACTGGCCCGGCCGGGTCCACGCCGCCGGCCGGCCGCCCCTGGACGACACCGGCATCGCCGTCAACGCCACCCCGCTCGGCCTGCGCCCCGACGACCCGCTGCCCTTCGACCCCCACGAGCTGCGGCCCGGCACCGTCGTCGCGGACATCATCATGAAACCCCGCGACACCCGGCTGCTGCGCGAAGCCGCCGCACACGGACTCCCCGTGCACCACGGAAGCCACATGCTCACCGGGCAAGTCGACTCCTACCGCGCCTTCTTCGCACTGCACACCCCCTGAGCGGCGCGCCACCGGCCGACTACCAGACCGAGGGATGGAAGGGCCCGCACACCGGCACCTAGGCTGAGGACGGCCAGCACCGCGCGACCCGTCCGGACCGGCACTCCGCCCCTCGCCTCGCCCGCTCACCTTCCACCAGCCCGTTCCCGACGGAGATTTGGAGAACCATGAACGCGCGACCGGCACCCCAGTTCCCCGAGTGGCCCCAGTACGACGACGACGAGCGGACCGGACTGATCCGCGCCCTCGAACAGGGCCAGTGGTGGCGCATGGGCGGAGAGGAAGTCGACTCCTTCGAGCGCGAGTTCGCCGACTTCCACGGCTCCCCCTACGCCCTCGCCGTCACCAACGGCACCCACGCCCTCGAACTCGCCCTCCAGTGTCTGGGCGCCGGCCCCGGCACGGAGGTCATCGTGCCGGCCTTCACCTTCATCTCCTCCTCGCAGGCCGCCCAACGCATCGGCGCGGTCGCCGTCCCCGTCGACGTCGACCCGGACACGTACAACATCGACGTCGCCGCGGTGGCCGCCGCGATCACCCCGCGCACCCGGGCGATCATGCCCGTGCACATGGCCGGCCTGGTCGCCGACATGGACGCCCTCGGCAAGCTCTCCGCCGACACCGGCGTACCGATCCTCCAGGACGCGGCCCACGCCCAGGGCGCCCGCTGGCAGGGCAAGCGGATCGGCGAACTCGGCTCGGTCGCCGCGTTCTCCTTCCAGAACGGCAAGCTGATGACCGCCGGCGAGGGCGGCGCCGTCCTGTTCCCCGAGAGCGACCTGTACGAGGCGGCGTTCCTGCGGCACAGCTGCGGCCGGCCGCGCGCCGACCGCCGCTACATGCACCAGGTCGCCGGCACCAACATGCGGCTCAACGAGTTCTCCGCCTCCGTGCTCCGCGCCCAGCTGCGCCGCCTGCCCGCCCAGACCGCACTGCGTGACAAGCGCTGGGCGTTGCTGTCCCGGCTGCTCGGTGCCGTCGACGGGGTCGTACCGCAGGGCAGTGATGTCCGCGCCGACCAGAACACGCACTACATGGCGATGTTCCGCATCCCCGGCATCTCCGAGGACGACCGCAACGCCCTCGTCGACCGGCTGGTGGACGCCGGGCTGCCCGCCTTCGCCGGGTTCCGTGCCGTCTACCGCACCGACGCCTTCTGGGAGACCGGCGCCCCCGACGAGAGCGTCGAGCAGATCGCCGAACGCTGCCCGCACACCGAGGCCATCAGCGGCGACTGCGTGTGGCTGCACCACCGGGTGCTCCTCGCCGACGAACCCGACCTGGAGATCACGGCCGAGATCGTCGCGGACGCCGTGGCCGCCGTATGAGCGTGCGGGCCGCCGTGGTGGGGCTCGGCTGGGCGGGGCGTGAGCTGTGGCTGCCCCGGCTGCGGTCCCACCCGGACTTCGAACTGGTCGCCGTGGCCGACCCCGACCCCGCCGCGCGGGCGGCCGTCGGCGCGGCGACGGGCACGCCCGCCCACGCGACCCCGGACGCGCTCGACGCCGGGTCCGTCGACCTCGCCGTCGTCGCCGTACCCAACCACCTGCACACCACGGTCGCCGCCGGCCTGCTCCGCCGGGGCGTGTCCGTCTTCCTGGAGAAGCCGGTGTGCCTGTCCGGCGCCGAGGCCGACGTGCTGGCCGCGGCCGAGCGCGACGGCGGCGGCACCCTGCTGGCCGGCAGCGCCGCCCGGCACCGCGCCGACGTACACGAACTGGCCGGGCTGGTGCCCGGCCTGGGGCGGATCCGGCATGTCGACCTGGCCTGGGTGCGGGCCCGTGGCGTGCCGCGCGCGGGCGGCTGGTTCACCCGGCGCAGCGAGTCCGGCGGCGGCGCCCTCATCGACCTCGGCTGGCATCTCGTCGACACCCTGACCGCCCTGCTCGGCCCGTCCCCGGTCCGCCAGGCCGTCGGCGCCACCTCGGACGACTTCCTGAACACCGGCGAGTGGTCCGCCGCCTGGCGCCGTGAACAGCCCGTCACCGCTCCCACCGGCGACGTCGAGGACACCGCCCGGGGCCTGTTGCTCCGCGAGGACGGCATCTCCGTATCACTGCACGCGAGTTGGGCCTCGCACGAGGCACGGGACCTCACCCTCGTCCGCGTCGAGGGCAGCGCCGGCACCGCCGAACTGCGCTGCACCTTCGGCTTCAGTCCCAACCGGCAGCCCGAGTCCGTCCTGACCCTCACCCGTGAGGGCACCACCCGCCGGCTGCCGGTGCCCGCCGAACCCGTCGGCGCCGAGTACGCCCGGCAGCTGGACGGCGTTCCGGCGCTCCTCGCCGACCCGGCCGGCCGGGGCCGGGCCATCGCCGAGGCACGGACCACCGTACGGCTCATGGAACGGATCTACGCCTCCGCGCGGGCCGATCGCGACGGGCGGAGCGAGCCCGTGTACCAGCGGATCACGAGCAGATGAGGACCCCATGACAATCCCCTCGACCGACCGGCCCGTCGCCGCGGCCGGCCTCCTCACCGCGACCCGGACGGCGGTCGTCTTCGACCTCGACGGGGTGATCGTGGACAGCTTCGCGGTCATGCGGGAGGCGTTCGCGGTCGCCTACGCGGAGACCGTCGGCGACGGCCCGGCCCCGTTCGAGGAGTATGTGCGCCACCAGGGACGCTACTTCCCCGACATCATGCGGATCATGGGGCTGCCCCCGGAGATGGAGGCGCCCTTCGTCCGCGAGAGCTACCGGCTCGCCCACCGCGTCGAGGTCTTCGACGGCGTCGTCGAACTCCTCCTCACCCTGCGGGTACGCGGTCTGCGGCTGGCCGTGGCCACCGGGAAGAGCGGCGAACGCGCCCGCTCCCTCCTCGACGGCCTCGGCCTGCTGCCGTTCTTCGCGCACGTCATCGGCTCCGACGAGGTGGCCCGGCCCAAGCCCGCACCCGACATCGTGCTGCGCGCCCTGGAACTGCTGGACGTGGAGCCCGGGCAGGCCATCATGGTCGGTGACGCGCCCACCGACCTGGCCAGTGCCCGCGACGCCGGTGTCGCCTCGGCAGCCGCCCTGTGGGTCGGCCCCGACGAGGCGGAGCTCCTCGCCGCCGGACCCGACGCGGTCCTGCGCCGCCCCCTCGACCTGCTCTCCCTGTGCCCCGCCGTGCCGGGCGCCTGACCGTGCCCGCTCCCCGGGGCCGGCTCCCCGCCGCCGGGCCGGCCCCGGTCCGTCTCGGCGTCGACATCGGCGGCACCAAGGTCGCCTTCCGGGCCGAGACCGGTGACGGCCGCGTCGAGGAGTCCACCTTCACCTGGGGCCCGCACCGCGACGCCGGCCGGGACCTGGCCGAACTCGCCACCCACCTCGACCAGTTGCCCACCCTCACGGACGTACGGGCCGTCGGCGTGGCCCTGCCGGCCACCGTCGGGCCCGGCGAACGGATCACCGCCTGGCCCAGCCGCCCGGCCTGGACCGGCCTCGCCGTCGGCCCGGCGCTGCGGGAGCTGTTCCCCGGGGCGGCCGTCGCCTGGGCGGACGACGGCGACCTCGGCGCCCTCGCCGAAGCGGACGCCGCAGGCTGCCCCCACCTGCTCTACGTCGGCGTAGGTACCGGAGTCGGCGGCGGACTCGTGCTCGACGGCGCCCTGTGCCCCGGGCCCGGCCGGGGTTCCTTCGAGATCGGCCACCTCGTCGTCGACCAGGACGGCCCCGAGTGCGTCTGCGGCCGCCGGGGCTGCCTCCAGGCCACCGCCTCCGGACCGGCGACCCTCGCCCGCGCGGCCCGGCTGCGCGGCGCGCCCGTCACCTTCGACACCCTGCGGGACGGGCTGCGCGACCACCTGCCCTGGGCCGAGGCCGCCCTGGACCGGACGGCCCGCGCCCTCGCCACGGCGATCGCCGGCGTCGGCGAACTGGTCCGTCCCGAACGCGCGCTGCTCGGCGGCGGCTTCGCCGCGGGCATCCCCGTCCTGCTCGACACGGTCGCCGCCCACCTGACGGCCCTGGGCCGCCCCGGCCACCCCACCCCGCCCCTCACCCCGGCCCGCCTCGGCGGACTGTCCTCCCTGCGCGGCGCACTGCTCCTCGCCCGCCGGCTGTGACCCGCCGCCCCCGTCCCGGAGGCGGGGCGTCGTGCTGACGCCCCGCCGGGCCGTCTCGTCTCAGTTCACGCCCGCCGTGACCGCCGGGACCGGACTGGTCAGGGCGGTGCGCAGGCCGTCCACGAGGGCGGTCACTCCCACCGGGTCGGACGCCGCGCCGAAGACGTGGTAGTCGGGGCGCACCAGCAGCGCGGTCACGCCGTACCGTTCGAGGAAGGCGCACAGCACCCCGTCGGTGTCCACCGCGTCCACCACACCGGCCGTGCCGCCCGCCGTCCCGTCGTACGGGCCGGTGGCCGGCCACAGCCGTACGACCGGGGCGCCGAGGTCCCGCAGGAAGGCCAGCCGGTCCGGGCCGAGGCCCGGCTCCGTCCCGGCGCGGGTGAGCAGGACGAAGCCGCCGCCCACGACATCGTCCAGCGGCTCCCCGCCGGCCCGCCGGTGCAGCCGGCCGTGCGGCAGGACCTCGCCCGCCGGGGGCACCCGGCTCTCCGCGCCGGCGCCCGCCGGGCGGTGCAGCAGCCCGCAGGTGACCGGCCGCGCCGGATCGGGCCGGCCCGGCCCCCGCCCGCGCCGGTTCGCCAGCACCGTCGCGTCGCGCTCGGCCGCGGCCGCCGGGTCCGTCACACAGATCAGCCGCCCCAGCTGCACGGAGGCGAGGATGGACTCGCGCACCTGCGTCCGGCGCTCCTCGGTGTAGCTGTCGAGGAGGGACTCCGGGGAGGTGCCGCGCAGCACCAGGTCCAGCCGCCAGGCCAGGCCGACCACGTCCCGTACCCCCGAGCACATGCCCTGCCCCGCGAACGGCGGCATCAGGTGTGCCGCGTCCCCGGCCAGCAGCACATGCCCCGCCCGCCAGGCGTCGGCCCACCGCGCCTGGAAGATGTACGTGGTGCTGCGCAGCAGCCGCGCGGTCTCCGGGGTGACGCCGAACGGGGCCAGCAGCCGCCACGCGGTCTCCTCCCGGTTCAGGTCGGCCGCCCGTTCGCCCGGCAGCCGCATGAACTCCCAGCGCCGGTGCCCGGGCCCGCTCCCGACCAGCGTGGTGGGCCGGGCCGGATCACAGATCTGCACGTTGGTCGGCGTGAACTCCCGTGTCTCACGCAGTTCCACGTCGCACAGCAGCCACTCGTAGGAGAAGCCGAGGTCGGTGACGGACACGCCCATCCGGTCGCGGACGAAGCTGTTGGCGCCGTCGCAGCCGACCACCCACCGCGCCGGGAACGTCTCGGCCGTCCCGTCCTCGTCCTCGGCGGTCACCGTCACCCCGGCCGGACCGTCCGCGATGTCCACCACCTGCCGGCCGCGCAGCACCGTGATGCCCGGCAGTCGCGCGGCGCGGGCGGCGAGCAGTTCCTCCAGCGCGGGCTGGTGCATGGTGTTGGCGTCGGGCCAGCCGTACGGGCCCCGCGTGGTGAACTCGATGTCCAGCAGCGGCTTCCCGTCCGCCGTGCGCCACTGGTACCCGGTGCCCGGCTCGGTGATCCGGCCCAGCTCCCCGCCGATGCCGGTGCCGGCCAGCAGCCGTGCCGTCTCCCCGTCGAAGCTCGTCGCCCGGGGCAGCGTGTACGGCCGCCGGCGGCGTTCGAGGACCGTCACCCGCCAGCCGCGCCGCGCCAGCAGCAGGGACAGCACCGAGCCGACGGGCCCGTACCCGACGACCACCACGTCCGTCCCCGGCCCGCCCCCCGGTGAACCGCCGGACGCCGCGGCGCCGTTCGGTGGCACGGCGGGCCGTGACGCATCGCGCGGTGACGCTCCGGACGGTGACGCATCGGACATGGGAACCCCCTCGGTGCTGCCTGGCTGACGGGCTTGGTCGGGTGACTCGTGGCGAGCGTAAGGGCCCGGCGGCCGGTACCGGCCGGAATCCGCCGCGGGCTATCAGGTTGAGGGATACCGGCCCCGGTCCGCCCCGGCCTACGCTGCCGAACGTCCCGCCCGGACGCTGGTCCCCGACGCGAAAGCGAGCCCTTCGGCATGCCTGGAGCAACCGCACAGTTCGAGAAGTGGGTCAGCGTCTTCCGCCCCTCGCCGGACAGCGCGGTACGCCTCGTCTGCCTGCCGCACGCCGGCGGCTCGGCGAGCTTCTTCTTCCCGGTCGCCACGGCCCTCGCCCCCGCGGTGGAGGTCCTGGCCGTCCAGTACCCTGGCCGGCAGACGCGCCGGCAGGAACCCGGCATCGACAACATCCCCGAGTACGCCGACCAGATCTTCGCGGCGCTGCGCCACCTGGACGACCGGCCGCTCGCCCTGTTCGGGCACAGCATGGGCGCGGTGCTCGCCTATGAGGTGGCCCTGCGCATGCGGGACGCCGGACTGCCCTCCCCGGTACGGCTGTTCGCCTCCGGCCGGCGCGCCCCCTCCCGCTACCGTGACGAGCACGTGCACGCGGCCACCGACGAGCAGGTGCTGGCGGAACTGCGCGCCCTCAGCGGACCGAACCAGGCGATCCTGGCCGACCCCGAGGTGCTGGCGATGTTCCTCCCGGCGATCCGCAGCGACTACACCGCGATCGAGCGCTACCGGCACGAACCGGGCCGGCTGCTCGACTGCCCGGTGACCGTCCTCACCGGCGACAGCGACCCCAGGACGACACTCGACGAGGCACGCGCCTGGGAGGAGCACACCACCGGGCCGACCGACCTGCGTGTCTTCTCCGGCGGTCACTTCTTCCACGTCGAGCGGAGCACCGAGGTCCTCGCGCTCCTGACCCGCAGCCTGAGCGGACAGGGCGCCGACACCGCCCACTGATCCCGTCGCCCGCGCCGATGAGGGGAAAGCCCGTGACACTCGCCGCCCCGGTGCCCACGATGGCCCCGCACTCGCTCCTGGTCTTCCTCCTCCAGCTCGCCCTCCTGCTGCTGTCCGCGTTCGTCCTGGGCCGGCTCGCCGAACGCCTGCGGATGCCCGCGGTCGTGGGTGAGCTGTGCGCCGGCATGCTCCTCGGCCCGTCCGTGCTGCACCATCTGCTGCCCGGCTTCTCCGACTGGCTGCTGCCCCACCGGCCCGAGCAGATGCACCTGCTGGACGCGACCGGACAGCTCGGCGTGCTGCTCCTCGTCGGGGTCACCGGCGCCGAGCTGAACTTCGGCCTGGTCCGCAAGCGCGGGGCCACCGCCGTCCGGGTCAGTGTCGCCGGTCTCCTGCTGCCGCTCGGGCTCGGCATCGCCACCGGCTTCGCGCTGCGCGGTGTGCTCATGCCGGCCGGCGTCGACTCCACGGTCTTCGCGTTCTTCCTCGGCGTGGCGATGTGCGTCACCGCCATTCCGGTGATCGCCAAGACGCTCCTCGACATGAAGCTGCTGCACCGCGACATCGGCCAGCTGATCCTGTCCGCCGGTGTCGTGGACGACATCGTCGGCTGGTTCCTGCTGTCCGTGGTCTCCGCGATGGCCACCGCCGGCCTGACCGCGGGCGTCGTGACGGCCTCCGTGCTCTACCCGGTCGGCGTCGTCCTGTTCGCCGTGCTGATCGGCCGCCCGCTGGTGGGTGCCGCGCTGCGCCGGGCGGGCCGCGCCGAGGGCCCCGGGCCCACCGTCATGACGGTCGTCATCCTCGTCGTCCTCGGCGCCGCCGCCACCCAGGCCATGAGGCTGGAGGCGATCTTCGGCGCCTTCGTCTGCGGCGTGCTGGTCGGCACCAGCAAGGACCTGGACCGGGAGAAACTGGAACCGCTGAAGACCACCGTGCTGGCCTTCCTCGCCCCGCTGTTCTTCGCCACCGCCGGACTGCGGATGGACCTCACCGGGCTGCGCCACCCGGACGTCCTCGCCGCCGCCGTCGCCGTCCTCGCCGTCGCCGTCCTCGGCAAGTTCTCCGGCGCCTTCCTCGGCGCCCGGCTCAGCCGCCTCAACCGCTGGGAGGCGCTCGCCCTCGGAGCCGGCATGAACGCCCGCGGCGTCGTCGAGGTCGTCGTGGCGATGACGGGGCTGCGCCTGGGCGTCCTGGACACCGACTCGTACACCATCATCGTCCTCGTCGCGATCGTGACCTCGGTGATGGCGCCGCCCATCCTCCGGGTCGCCATGGCCCGCGCCGAGAAGCTCGCCGAGGCCGGACTCGTCCTCGCGGACCGGGTCGCGGACGGACCCCGGCCCCCGCACGGCCCCGGCCGGCCGGACGCGGCCGGCGGCGGCGCACCCCGCAGCGACACGCCCAACAGTGAGGTGACCCCATGACCACCCTGCTCCTGCTGAACGGACCCAACCTCGGCATCCTGGGCCGGCGCGAACCCGAGATCTACGGCACCGACACCCTCGCCGACATCGAGAAGGCCGTCGCCGCAGAGGTGAGCGGCGCCGGCTGGGACGTGCTGTCCCTCCAGCACGACTCGGAGGGCGATCTGGTCCGCGACATCCACCGGCACCACTGCGACACCGTCGGCGCCATCGTCAACCCCGGTGCGCTGATGATCGCCGGCTGGAGCCTGCGCGACGCGCTCGCCGCCTACCCGCGGCCCTGGATCGAGGTCCACCTCAGCAACGTGTGGGCGCGCGAGCGGTTCCGGCACGAGTCCGTGATCGCCCCGCTGGCCTCCGGCGTCGTGGCCGGCCTGGGCCCGATGGGCTACCGGCTGGCCGCGGCCGCCCTGCTCGAACTGGTCGGGGCGGAGCGCTGACGCCCGTCGGGCCGGCCCCCGCCGCGCCCGCACCTGCCCACCGCGTGTCGAAAGGACCCCGCTCATGAAGCTCGCACTGCACGAGGCCGGCGACGGAGACCGGACGGCGCTGCTCGTCCACGGCGTGATGTCGTCGGCGGACACCTGGCGCCGGGTGGCCCCGCTGCTCACCGCGCGCGGCTACCGCGTGATCATGCCCGACCTGCGCGGCCACGGCGACAGCCCGCACGCCGACGAGTACACGCCCGAGCTGCTCGCGGCCGACCTGGTCGAGTCCGTACCGGCGGGCGTCGACCTCGCCCTCGCCCACTCGTTCGGCGCGCCCGTGCTCGCCCTCGCACTGCCCGGCCTGCGCCCGGCCCGCGTCGTCTACAGCGACCCCGCGTGGCGGCTCGGCGCCCGGTCGGTGGACGAGGTGCGGGAGTTCGCGCAGGCCACCAAGTCGGCCACCGCCGAGAGCATCCGCCGGCTGTGCCCGCGCTGGCTCCCCGAGGACATCGAGGCCGAACTGGCCGGCTACGCCCGCTGGGACGTCCGCGCCATCGAGTGGCTCCAGAGCGACCGGGACCTGATCCCCGCGCGCGCCGAGGTGCCCTCGCTCGTCCAGGGCGCCGGCGACCACCACCTCGTACCCGACGAGCTGGCCGAGCGGCTCCGCGAGCGCGGTTTCGAGGTGGTGTACGTGCCGGACACGGGTCACTGCATCCACCGGGACGACGTCGACGGCTTCCTCAAGTCGTTGGACGGCTGGCTCTGACGGCCTGTGTTACGTTGATCCAATGGACGCTGCCGGTCAGGTCACACGGGCGGAAACGGATTCTTCCTCCACCGGTGACGCACCACCACCCGCGTTACACGGCTCGTTCTCCCTCGACCTGGACTTCACGGTGGCGCGGGCCGAGGTCTTCCGGGGTTTCGCCGACCCGTCCGTGCGGCGGCGCTGGTTCCGCCTCCCCGGCCGTTCCTCCACCGCCGAGCACGAGCTGGACTTCCGGGTCGGCGGCGGGGAGAGCGCCCGTAACGTCTTCGTCAACGGCGACACCGAGGAACACCTCGCTTACCGCTCGCGGTTCCTGGACATCGTGCCGGACTCCCGCATCCTGTACGTCTACGAGGCCGAGGTCGACGGCAGCCGCCGCTGGGTCTCCCTCGTCACCGTCGAACTGGCCGACGACCCCGCCGGCTCCCGCCTGACCTGGACCGAGAAGTTCACCTGGCTCGTCCCCACCGGAGACGGCAGCCAGGACCTCGCCCATCTGCGCGGCGGCACCCGGCTCCAGCTCAACGGCCTGTCCGCCGCGGTGAATCCCGACCGCCACCGCGGCCTGCGCAGGGCCACGACCTCGGTCAGCAGGGACCACTGACGTCCACGAGCATCCACGGCGCCGGACCGGTGCCGTCGCTCCAGGCGTCCAGGGCCGCGCGGTTCAGGCACAATATCCCGCACTGCTCGGCGTACTCGACGGCCGGCGCCGTGAAGTCGCTGGTGGTGACGAGGACCGCGACATCGGCCTCGTGCACGGTGTAGCAGGTGCCGCCGAAGCGCTGGAGATCCTGCGAGCCGACACGGTTCGCATCGCCGTACCGCTTGCACTGGACGACCAGCCGCCTTCCGTCCGGGGCCACCGCCAGCACGTCGGCGCCCAAGTCACCCGCGCCGCCCACGACTTCCACAGCCGTACAGCCGTCCCGTTCGCACAGCGCGGCCACGGCCTGCTCGAACTCGTCGGGGTCCAGGGCGCCGTAGTCGACGGTGCCGGGGGCGTGGAGCCCGGCGGGGGAGGAGAGGCCCAGGTCGGCCGGCTCGGCCTGCCGGGGTACGAACGCGGCCGGCGCCTCGGGCGCGGGTGCCCGTAGCTCCTCCAGCGCCGTGTGGGCCGCCTCCTCCAGCGCCACGGCGGCCCGCTGGGCGGTCCGCGCGGGGGCCGGGCGGCGCCGTCGGCGGCGCAGCGCCAGTGCGGCGGACACGGCGAGCAGACACAGCACGGCCACCCAGACGGGGCGCCGCTCGGCGGCCGAGGCCGCTGTCCGGGCGGCGAAACCGAGCACGCACAGGGCGAGGGCGAGGACCGCGAAGAAAAGGGCGGTCACGCGCAGATCGAACGGCCGGCGGGTCCCGCCGGTGGGGCGGCTCATGCGGCGTACGGGCATGGTCACGGTGGTGACGCCCCTCTCTCCCGGCTGGATACGAAGATCACCAGGGACGAGTGCCCGCGATCCGCCGGTTCATCAACACCCCTCGTGCCCGGACCCGTTGGCCCCAGCGCGCAGGGCCGCTTCCTCCCCGGCATGCGAGACCGGTCGGGCGGCGAACCGCCCGACCGGTCTCGTGCCCCGCTGCGGGGGCGTCACCGATATGGGTGAGGGGTGGGCCGGCAGTGCAGTGCCCGGCCGGCCGGGTCAGACCGGACGGATGTTCTCCGCCTGGGGACCCTTCTGGCCCTGGGTGACGTCGAACTCCACCTTCTGGCCTTCCTGGAGCTCGCGGTAACCCTGGGTGGCGATGTTCGAGTAATGGGCGAAGACGTCAGGGCCGCCACCGTCCTGCTCGATGAAGCCGAAGCCCTTTTCGCTGTTGAACCACTTGACCGTGCCGCTGGCCATCACTATCTCCTTCGAGCGAACCGGGCCCGCGTTCTCGGGCCCCGGCAGGAGCCGCCCTGGTTCGTAAAGACGCTGAACAGCAAGAACGCCCGTGGTTTGCGATCACGGGCGAACGGGACTTCGGAACCACGACTGCTGGATTCCGACGCTACACCCGCGCCCCGCCCACCGCCACCGCAAAGCGCCGGTGGGCGCGTTGGCGGACCGGACGGCCCCGTCCCGAGCCGACGTGCGGAGATCAACGCCGTGTGCGCACGATGCACCTGTCGGCCGGCCCGGCACGACGGGAGCCGAAGTCGCACCCTCCCTCAACACGGCAAGGAGACCACCATGGCGAGCATCAGCCCGATCGACCTCCAGAAGGCGCTGAAGGGCGCCAACTACCCCGCCAGCCGGGAAGACCTCGTCACGCTGGCCAAGGACAACGGCGCGGACGACACCCTCGTCGAGAAGCTGTCCGACGCCCCGACGGACCAGTTCGACGGCCCGAACGACGTCCAGAAAGCTGTTTTCGACAACGAGTAGCCCACGCGGCCGTCCGGCCGGACGGGTCGTCCCGCCGGCCTCGGCGCTTGCCCTCCGTCCCGAAGGGAACCCGCCCGCACTGTGCGCGGACAACTGCCGGGGGCACCCCCGGACACACCCCGGAAACTGCTGCTGACCGGGTGGTTCAGCTTCCTGCACGGCGAGGCGACCGCCGGGGACGTACTGGCCCTGGACCGGGTCCGGGACGTGCTGGGGCGCGCGGGCGTCACTCATGACGTCGCCTGGAGCCCCGGCTTCCGTCCCGGCGCCCTCCATCTGGAGGACGTACGGCCCGAGGACTACTCCCACCTCGTGTTCGTGTGCGGCCCGCTGCACGGCCGGCAGATCGAGGACCTCCACCGGCGGTTCGCGCACTGCGTGCGGATCGCCGTCGGGACGTCCGTCATCGCCCCGGACAGTCCCGCCGTGACCGGCTTCCACCGGGTGCTGGCCCGGGACGCCGGGACCGCCGAGCCCGGCCGGGATCTGGCGGCCCGGGCCCCCGCCCTCCCGCCGCGGCCGGTCGTCGGCCTGGTGCTCACCCACGGCCAGCACGAGTACGGGCGGCAGCGGCGGCACGGCCAGGTCGCCGAACAGGTCACCCGCTGGCTCGCGGCCAAGGACTGCGCCCGGCTGGAGATCGACACGCGGCTCGACATCCGCGACTGGCGTCTGTGCGCGACGCCCGCCCAGCTGGAGGCCGTCCTCACCCGGCTGGACCTCGTCGTCACCGACCGTCTGCACGGACTGGTCCTCGCGCTGCGCGCGGGCGTACCGGCACTGGCCGTCGACCCGGTCGAGGGCGGGGCCAAGGTCACCGCGCAGGCACGGGCCTGCGACTGGCCGGCCCTGGTGCCCGCGGAACGGCTGGATCAGCCCCGGCTGGAACGCTGGTGGCACTGGTGCCTGACCTCCGGGCGGGTGACCGCCGCGCAGATCGCCGCCGAGTTCCGCGAGGGCGTCGTCAGGGACGGCGCCGACCGCCTCCTGGAGGCGCTGGCGGCCCCTGCCGCCGACCGGGCCGGTCAGCCGGGCCGGTGGCCCGGCTGACCGGCCGTCTGCCCCGCGCTCCCGGCCGTCTGACCCCGCGCGCCCCGGCCGTTTGCCCCGGGATCCGCGGGGGACCCGGCCGGCACAGGAGGCGATCATCGCCGGAACCCTCCCCGCTTCTATGGACGTACCCCCAAATGGGTGTTTACGGGGCGTAAGCGAGGCAAGTCGGTCTCATGTCGTCGTACGGAAAAGGAGTCGTCATGACCGTTCCCGAGGAGAACCGGCCGAAGACCGAGTCGACCGACGAGGTCGTCAAGGACACGGACGCCACCGACCGGCCCGCCGAGGGCGCGACCGGCCGGACCGTCGAGGAAGCACTGGAGGAGGCGGGGATCAGCCCCGACGACTTCAAGGAGAAGTAAGCGCCGACGGAGGAGAAAGCGTGCATCTGTCTTTCCTGCAACCGCTCTTCGAGCGCCCCGGACCCTACGCCACCGTCTACTTCGGCCCCGCCCACAGCGACGAATCGGGCGCCAAGCAGCACGAACTGTCCGTACGCGAGGCCTGCCGGTCGCTGGAGCAGGACGGCGCTGACGCGGCGACCACCGAAGCGGTCCGCGACGCCCTCACCCGGATCGGGCCCGCGGAAGACCCCGCCGGCCGGGTGGTCTTCGCGGCCGGCGGCGAGGTGGTGCTCACCCACCGGCTCACCCGCCCGCCGCAGCGGCCCATCGCCAGCTGGGCCCCGCTGCCCCGCCTGACGCCCCTGCTGGAGCTGGCCGGCCAGGACCCGGTCTGCCTCGTGGCCTACATCGACCGCACCGGGGCCGACTTCGAACTGCGCGGCGCGACCGGCCCGCAGGACGCCGGCCAGGTCGAGGGCCGGCCGCACCCCGTGCACCGCACGGCCTCGGCCGACTGGTCCGAACGGCACTTCCAGCTCAAGGTCGAGAACACCTGGGACCACAACGCCGGCGAGATCGCCGAAGCCCTGAGCACCGCGTACGAGGAATCCGGCGCCGACCTGGTCGTGCTGGCCGGTGATCCCCGTGAACGGCCGGCCGTGCACCACAGGCTGTCCGAGGCCGTCCGGCAGGTCACCGTGGAGACCGAGCACGGTGGTCGCGCTGCGGGCTCCTCCTCGCCCGCCCTGGAAGAGGCCATCGAGGACGCCAGGCGGCAGTACACGCGTCGGCGTGTCGAGGAGGCCCTCGACCGCTTCCGCGCCGGACGCGTGGGCACCGACCGGCCCACGGACGCGGTGGAAGGCGTCCCCGCGCTCGTGGAGGCGGCCCGCGAACACCGCATCGACACGCTCCTCATCCGCCCCGACGGGCCGGAACTGAGCCGCGAGACCTGGGTGGGCGCCCAGCCCGACCAGATGGCGGTGCGCCGGACCGACGCCAGGACCCTGGGCGAGAGCGATCCGACCCCGGTCCGCGCCGACGACGCACTGCTGCGCGCCGCCGCCGCCACGGCCGCCGACGTGCTGATCGTCCCTCCCGAGGACGACGGTGACGGCTCGGACATCCCCACGGGAGGCCTGGGCGCCCTGCTGCGCTGGACGTACGAACCGGCCCCGGCGTAAGGCGGCCCGGTACGACGGGCCCGGCCACGGCCGACACGGCGACCACGGCCGCCCGGTACGCCGGGCGGCCGTCCGCCTGACCGAACGACGAAGTACGCGGACGACACGATGATCCGCGCGGACGACACGCGCGGACGAGAGCGCGGAAAGGGACCGTCGATGCGAGTGCGTGATTCCGTGGTCGTGATCACCGGGGCGTCCAGCGGCATCGGGCGGGCCACCGCCCTGGCCTTCGCCCGCAAGGGATGCGCCGTGGTCCTGGCCGCGCGGCGGGAGGAGGCGCTGGAGGCGGTCGGGCGGGAATGCGAGCGCCACCGCGGCGCCCGGGCCCTCGTCGTGCCGACCGACGTGACCGACGCCGGGGCCGTCGACGACCTCGCCCGACGGGCGACGGAGCGCTTCGGCCGCATCGACGTCTGGGTCAACGCCGCCGCCGTCACCGTCTTCGCCCCGTTCCAGGAGGTGCCCCTCGACGACTTCCGCCGGGTCCTCGACGTCAACGTGATGGGGTACGTGCACGGCGCCCGCGCCGCCCTCCGGGTGATGCGCGAGCAGGGCCGGGGCACCCTGGTGAACGTCTCCTCCATCGTCGGCGTGGTGACCCAGCCGTACACCCACGCGTACGGCATGTCGAAGCACGCCGTCCGCGCGCTGAGCGCCGCCCTGCGCCAGGAGCTGCTGCTCGACAGGGCCGGGCGCATCCACGTGTGCACCGTGCTGCCCGCCACGATCGACACCCCGCTGTTCGAACACGCGGCGAACTACACGGGGCGCAAGGTTGTGGCGATGCCCCCCGTCCACAGCCCCGAGCGGGTGGCCCGGACCATCGTCGACCTGGTGCGCGTTCCACGGCGCGAGGCCGTGGTGGGGCCGATGGGCCGTGCCATGGTCCTCCAGTCCAGGTTCATGCCGGGGACCGTGGAGCGGGTGATGGCCCACCAGGCGCACCTAACGCACCTGTCCCGCAAGGAGTCGGCCCCGGCCGGCCACGGCAACCTGCGCACACCGGCCCCCGGCGAGGGCGCCGCGCATGGCGGGTGGGGCGGACGCCGCCGCACCGCGGTCCGCCGGCTGGCCACCGCCACCTTGCTGGCCGGCGCGGCGGCGGGTGTCGCGCGCCGGGGCCGGACCCGTTGAGCCGCTGGGACAGCCAGGAGTTCACGGCCGCCGCCGGCACCCGCGTCCACTCCGCCGCGCTCGGCCCGTGCGACGCCCCCGAAGTGGTGTGTGTCCACGGCCTCGGCTGCTCCTACCGCTACTGGCTGCCGTTCGCCCGGGCTCTCGCGCCGCAGGCCAGGACCGTCGCGGTGGACCTGCCCGGCTTCGGCCGCACCCGCGGTCCGGACCACGCCCTCGACGTGCGGCAGCTCTCGCTCGCACTGGCCGACTGGCTCCGCGCCACCGGCCGGGGGCCGACGGCCCTCGTGGCCAACTCGATCGGCTGTCAGATCGTCGTCGACCTGGCCGTGCACGCGCCCGAGCTGGTGGGGCCCGTGGTGCTGAACGGGCCGACCTTCGATCCTCGCGCCCGCTCGCTGTGGGCCCAGGCGGCCCGACTGCTGCGGGACGCCCCGTGGGAGCGGCCGTCACTCTGGCCACCGCTGCTCACGAGCTACGCGGAGTGCGGAGTGCGGCGCGCCCTGCACACGTGCCGGTACGCCCTGCGTGACCCCGTGGAACACAAGCTGCACCGGCTGCGCACGCCCGTGGCGGTCGCCCGCGGGGCGCGGGACCCCGTCGTACCGGAGGCGTGGGCCAGGGAGGTCACCGCACTGCTTCCCCACGGCAGCCTGGTCACCGTACCGGGAGCCGGGCACGCCCTGAACTTCTCGGCACCGCAGGAACTCGCCCGCATCACCCTCGACCTGCTCCGCGAGGGAGGGCCGGACGAGGAGAGCGGAGATGCCGGCGCGCCGCCGTGAAGCCGGCACCCCGGGCCCGGCGCGCTCACCGGTCGCCGGGCCAGTCGGCGGTCATGCCGTCGGGCACCCCGGCCAGCGCCGCTGTCTCGGCCGTGGCATCGATCCGGGGACCGAGCCATTCGCAGACCACGATCGTGGCGTCGTCCCGCAGCCGGCTGTGGTGCAGATGCGTCTGGATGAGGCGGCGCAGGGTCTCCGGGACGGACAGACCGTCGATGTGATGGCGGACCAGGATGTCGACGAACCGGGCGAGTCCGAACTCCTGACCGCCGGGGACCTGGGCTTCGGTGATGCCGTCGGTGTACAGGACGAGCCGGTCACCGGGCTGGAGCTGTTCGCGGCAGAGGGTGGTGGGCAGCCGCAGATCGGTTCCCATGGGATGCGCCGGCGGACACCGCAGAAGGGTGGTCCAGCGTCCGTCCCGGATCAGCACGGGCGGATGGTGGCCGCGGTTGACCCAGGTCAGCACGCCGGTGGAGGTATCGAGGTCGGCGAGGATGCCGGTGACGAAACGGGTCCGGCCGAACTGTTCGACCAGCACCCGCTCGATGGCGTCGCCGAGATCGCCCAGGTCCGTTCCCTGCCTGCGGTGGTTGCGGCAGGCGCCCATGGCGAGGGCGGCGGTGAGACCGGCCGAGGTGTCGTGGCCCATGGCGTCGAAGATCGACAGATGGAGGACGTCGGCGGCGGTGGCGTAGTCGTAGGCGTCCCCGCTGACCTCGTACGCGGGCTCCATCACGGCGCCGATGACCACCCGGCTGTCGGTGTAGGTGCGGGGCGGCATCAGCGTCCACTGCATCTCCGCGGCGACGTTCATGGGCTGGATGCGGGTCAGCCGGGCGTAGGAGTCACTGGTGTCCCGGCTGCCGACCACCAGCATCGCCACCAGGGAGGCCAGCGCCAGCATGTCCTGGCGGACGTCCTCCCCGCTCTCGGCGCAGGCCACGTGCAGTACGCCGAGGCGTTCCGTGCCGTCCAGGAGCGGCACCCACCATGCCTGGAGCCCGTCCCCGGTGCCGGCGGCGGGCACCACGCACCCGTACTGGAAGGCACGTCCGGCGACCGTCCCCTCCACGGACAGCTCCGCCTTGCCCTCGGGCGCGCCCGCGTGGGCGTCCAGCCCCTTGCCGGTGAGCAGCCGCAGAGCGTCGCGCTGTAGATCCCCCAGGTAGATGAGCACATCGGAGAAACCGGCTGTCGCGGCGTGTTCCGCGACCCGTGACGGCAGGCGTTCGAAGGAGAGCACATGGCTCTCGGTCAGCAGCCCCGTCAGCATGCGCCGCACCGCTCGGTCCCGCTCTGTCACGGCGCACCTCCCTGCGTTCCGTCCGTCCGGATGTCACCGGATCCCGCCACCTATTTCCCCTCGCCACCGGCCCGACCGGCAACTCGGTGCCGCGCGCGGACGGCGAGCCGCTCAGGGCCGGGGGCGCAGCGGGCGCCCGTCCGACGGCGGACCGCCGCCGACACCGGTGAGCAACTCCCTGCACAGGTCACGCAGCTTGATGTTGCGGCGCTGGGAGGCCGTACGCAGCAGGTCGAACGCCTCCTCGGCACGGCACCGCTGCCGGCCCATGATCACGCCGATCGCCTGGTCGATGACGGCGCGGGACTCCATCGCGGTGCGCAGATCGTCGGCGTACTGCTGCGCGTCGGCGATGCGCTGCGCGAGCGCGATGGCTCCGGTGGCCTGCGCGGCGAGCGCGCGCAGACCGGTGAGATCCGCGTCGGCGAAACCGAACGCCTTCGGCGAGTACAGGTTGAGCGCACCGGCCGTGTGGGTGTGGGCGGCGATCGGCAGCGAGAGCGACGAGCGGGTCCCGCAGGCGGCGGCGTAGGCCGGATACGGACCCCAGCGCTCCTCGTCCAGCATGTCCGCCACTTCCACCTCCTCACCGGTGCGCAGCGACTGGAGACAGGGCCCGTCGTCCTGCCCGTACTGGGCCTCGTCCAGGTCGGAGGCGCCGACACCGGAGCTGACCACGGTCAGCGGCCGGCCCTGCCGTTCCAGGGTGATCCCGACGCCCTGGACGGCGGGCGCCAGGCCCGGCGCCCGGTCCGCGAGCGCCTGGAGGAACCGTTCCACGGAGTCGGTGCTCAGGAGGAGGGAGGTGAGGTCAGGGAGCACGGACGGCTGTTCGGTCATGATGCTGCGTCCTTTCGGGCCCGCGCCCGAGGGCCGGCATCCTGTGGGCCGGCATCCTGTGGGCCGCCGGGACCACGGGGATCCAGCCCCGAAGAGAGACTCCGGCAAAACCGGCCGGCCCGCCCCGAAGGAGCGGAAGTGACGGCCCTGCCACCCCCAGTATCCTCGCATTCCCCGCGATCTCTCCGGTGGGGGCGTTCCTTCCGGTCAGCGGGAGCCCGACGACGGCGACCGACCGTGGCTCGGGCGGTCGCCGTCGGCGGAACGGAAGCACGGCGTGGGGCCCCGGCGCCGGCCCGGCCGTGCCCTGCCGGGGTGCCGGAAGGACCGTGCATGGTCGGGGCCCCGGCACGGCCGTGCCCAGCCGGATCGCCGGTACGGCCGTGCATGGTCCGGGCGCCGGCACGGCCGTACGGCACCGGGGGTGCGGGACGGAAGCGAGCCGTGCCGCGCCCGGGGCGGGCCCCCGGGGACGTTTCCCCCCGAGCGGCACACGTCCGGCGACCTGACCGCCGTACGGGTCCGGTCCAGCCGGTATCGCGGCCGGTCCGGCGGGTACCCAGGTCGGCGCGACGGGCGCGGCACACCGCGTCCGCACCGAGCAGTGAGGGAGTGGGCCATGGAAGGGAAGGAGCCGCGGACGGAGCAGGACCGGGCGACCCGCCTGAAGGAGATCGCCGCCGACGTGTTCGGCTGGGACACCCTGCTGCCCGAGCAGCTCACCGCCATGCAGTGGGTGCTGGACGGCGAGGACGCCCTCGTCGTCATGCCGACCGGGTCCGGCAAGTCCGCCGTCTACCAGGTGCCCGCCCTGATGCTGTCCGGGCCGGTCGTGGTCGTATCGCCGCTGCTGGCCCTCCAGCGGGACCAGATCGCCGGCCTGCCGGACGGCGACCACGGCCCCGGCGCGGTCGCGCTGAACTCCGATCTCGGTGCGGCCGGGACGGAAGCCGCCTGGGAGGCGGTGCGCGAGGGCGAGGCGCGCCTGCTGTACCTGTCGCCGGAGCAACTGGCCAAGGACGAGGTGGCCGAGCGGCTGGCGGAGGTGGAACCGGCCCTGTTCGTGGTCGACGAAGCGCAGTGCGTGTCGTCCTGGGGCCACGACTTCCGCCCCGACTACCTGCGCCTGGAACAGGCGGTACGCCGGGTGGGCAGGCCACCTCTGCTCGCGCTGACCGCCACCGCCGCGCCGCCGGTGCGCAAGGAGATCGCCGAGCGGCTCGGCATGCGCCGGCCGCGGCAGCTGGTGACCGGCTTCGACCGGCCGAACATCCGGCTGGAGGTCCGCCGCTTCCTCGACGACGACGACCGGCGCCGGGCCGTGGTGGAGCGGGCCGCCGCCGAACCCAAGCCGGGCATCGTCTACGCCGCGACCCGCAAGGACAGCGAGTACTACGCGGCGGAGCTGGCCTCCCTGGGCCTGGCCGCCGAGGCCTACCACGCCGGGCTGCGGGCCGCCGAACGCGCCCGTATCCACGACGCCTTCCTCTCCGGCGCCGCGGACGTCGTGGTGGCGACCTCGGCGTTCGGTATGGGGATAGACAAGGAGGACGTACGGTTCGTCGTCCACGCCTCGCTGCCCGGCTCCCTGGACGCCTACTACCAGGAGATCGGCCGCGGCGGCCGGGACGGGCGCCCGTCCCTCGCCGTACTGCACTACCGGCCGGAGGACACGGGCATGCAGACCTACTTCGCCGGCCGCACCCCGAGCCACGACGTCCTGTCCGAGGTGGCCGACGCCGTCCACGACCACGGCGAGGACCCCGCCGGCCTGGACGAGCTGCGCAAGGACACCGGCCTGTCCCGGAACCGGGTCACCGCGGCGGTGAACCTGCTGGAGGAGGCCGAAGCCGTCACCGCGGGGGAGGAGGGCGAGGTCCTCCCGGCCCCCGGCCTGTCTCCCGGCGAGGCGGCCGAGCGGGCCGCGCGGACCGCGCAGGCGCATCGCCTGACCGACCGCACGCGGGTCGAGATGGCCCGGGCGTATGCCGAGACGACCGGTTGCAGACGGGACTTCCTGCTCGGCTACTTCGGTGAGGACTACACGGCACCGTGCGGGAACTGCGACATCTGCGACGACGAGGACGCCGAGCAGGGGCAGGAGCGGCCCGCCCACCCGGCGGCGGCGTCCTACCCCGTCGGCACGGAGGTACGGCACGGGCAGTGGGGTGACGGCACCGTGCTCAGCGAGGACCAGGACCGCATCACAGTGCTGTTCGACCAGGCCGGATACCGCACGCTCGCCCTGGAGGCGGTGGCCGGGCGCGACGACCTGCTCACGGTGGTGCGCAGGCCGGGCGAGGACCGCTCCGCCGGCTGAGGCACGGCCGTTTCCGGCGCCCGCCCCAGGGAACCCGGCGGCAACCCGACGCCGAGGGGAGTGAGGAACATGACCGACCAGAACGATCACGGCGAGGACCGCTTCTACCGGGCACGCAGCCCGGAGGAGCCCGGAGCGCACTCGGGCTCGGAGAGCCAGGCACAGGAGCGGGTCGTGCCGGGCACGGCCAGTGCCGAGGAGGGTTACCAGGCGGAGCGCGGCACGACGGCGGGCAAGCCCCTGGAGGGCGTCGAGGCCGAGGACCGACCCGAGCGGGACCGGGACGCCGAGGACGGCGGAGAGCCCGCCTAGGTCCTCCTGGTCCGACGGTCAGTCCGGGCCTTCGGGAAGGTAGTAGGTCTGCCTCAGGAAGGCGGCCATGTCCTGGAGCGCCTGCGTGTATCCGGCCCGGTAGCGCGCGTCGGTGTCCGTGCGCCCGCTCTCGGCCTCCGCCCACGCGTCCAGACGACGGGCGATGAGCAGATGGTTGCGGTACAGGGTGCCGTGTCTCCCGCCGAGGGCCGCCAGTGCGCGCCCCTCGTCCCAGTCGTCGAGACCACTGGTGTCGAAGGCGAGCAGCTCTTCGAACGGTACTTCCTCCGGGTGTGGCACGATGCTCCTCCTCGCTCGCTGTCCGGCGCCACGGCGGCCCGGAGAACCGGCACGGGCGAGAGGCGAGTGACCGCACGGACGCACGTACCGATACGGTCGGTGCAACCGGCCACGCGACGGATCGCGTGAGAGGTCGGGGGACGAGTCGACGTTTTCAGGGTAAGCGGCTCGATGACGAAAGACGCTTCGGAAGTGAGGCGACTGTATGCACCTGTCCGAGGACGGTGAAGGCCGGCGGTCACGGCAGGATGCCGTCGGGTCGGTGTCCGCTGCCTTCGAAGGGGACGAGGGCATCGCCGCGGCACGCGACCTGGCCCGTTCCTTCCTGTCCGACGTGCAGGCCGTGCACGGGCTGCCCGTGTCCGGCCGCGTGATGGGCATGGTGCAGCTGGTGGTGAGCGAGCTGGTGACCAACGCCCGCAAGTACGCCCCCGGGCCCTGCCTGCTGACGCTGACGGTCGAGGACGGCGCGGTCCAGGTGAGCGTGTGGGACAGCGACCCCACGCTCCCGGCGGTCCTGGCGCCCGACCCGGACCGCATCGGCCAGCACGGACTGGAGATCGTGATGGCGGTCAGCCAGAGCTTCGCCGTCCACCGCGAGCCGATGGGCAAACGCGTCACGGCGACGGTGACACTGGCGGACGATCCGGACGGGGGCGCTGCGGGCCGCCAGATGATGTAGCGGAGCCCCGCAAGAGGAGGGTCAGTCCGCCAGGCGGACGGGCATCAGGAGGGAGAAGGCGGTCTCGTCGTCGGGTCGGCGGATCGCCAGGGGGGCGGTGGGGGCGCGCAGTTCCAGGACGAGCTGGTCCCTGGCTCCGGCGGCGAGCGCGTGCAGCAGGAACTCGCGGTTGACGGCGACATCGGCCGTCTCGTCGTCGCCCTCGTCGCACACGGTCACGGAGCCGTCGTCCGTCACCCTGAGCACGCTGAGGTCGTGGTGCTCGCCGGGCTCCTCGCGGGTCTCGCTCGCGCGGACCGGACCGGTCTCCAGGGCCTCCCGGAAGGCCGCCGTATCGATGGGGGCCCGGCGCCCGGCCGGCAGCTGGACGAGGCGGCGGTAGTCGGGGAACCCGTGGCCGAGGCTCTGCCCGGCCGCCTGCCGGTCCCCGGTCTCCAGCGTCACGCGATCACCGTCCAGCGTCACCTGGACGTGCTCGTGGCCGGTCAGCAGCGCCCGCATCGCGTCGGCGAGGGGAAGAGGGACGACCACCTGTGTGCGGGGCCCGCAGTGCCCCGTCGTCCGGGCCCGCGCGACAGCCAGCCGGTACCGGTCGGTGGCCACGACCTGGAGTCCGCCGCCCTCGACGTCGAACAGGATCCCGCCGAGCATCGGCAGTGCGGCGTCGGTACCGGCCGCGAAACGGACAGCGTCCAGTGCGGCGGCCAGCTCCGGTGCGGGGACGGACAGCCGTACGGTGGTGGTGCGAGGCGAGGTCATGGGGTTCTCCCTGTGATCGAGTAGGGCTCGGAGCGTGGAGAACTCGCCCCGGGCATCGGTCAGTCCCCGTTCGAGACGGCGCAGGTGGGCTTCGAGGAGCCCCCGCACCAGGTCCGTGTCCGTGCCGGCCCAGCCGGCCAGGACGAGCCTGATGTCCGCCAGGGGCATGCCGGCCCGGCGGAGGCAGGCGAGCAGCCGGGCCTCCGCCAACTGCCCGGGCTCGTACCAGCGGTAGCCACTGACCGGGTCCACCCAGGCGGGGACCAGCACACCGGCCCGGTCGTAGAACCGCAGCGCGCTCACGCTGAGTCCGCCGTCCCGGGCCATCTCCCCGATGCTGCGCATGTCGTTCTCCACACCCCGAACCCTCAGCCCTCGACAAGGTCGAGGGTCAACCTCCGCCCCCGCCCTCATCCTTCTCACGGGCCACGAGTCGTGCCACGCGATGGCCTGTGTCTCTCCGCGGTCGTACAGGATCTGACCGGCGGCCGGGGAGCGGTCCTGGAGGTCAGCGGTGAGCCGGGGCGTCGCGAAGGACCGTCAGCCGGCGTTCGACGGGCCGAAGAACTCGATCTCGGCGATGGCCACCTGCTTGCTCGCGGAGGCTTGGTAGGCGGACCCGAGGGTGAAGCGGACCGCGGTGACCTTGCCGACCCGGAAGGCGCGGCGCTGGCCCCCCGTGCCCTGGTCGAGGGTGAGTTCGCGGGTCACCTTCCTGCCGTCGGCCAGGGTGACGCGGGCCTCGACCCGGTGCGGCAGGGCCGACTTGGAGAGCTGGTCGGCGTGGGTCGACATCCCGGGCGTGATGATGAGGTCGAGGAGCCGGGTGGGCTCGTCGAAGCGGGCCTCGATCCACTGGCCCTGGCCGGACTGGGAGACCCCGGGACCCCACCAGGTGTTGTTGAGCTTGTCGAAGGCGAGCTCGGGCTTGTGGCCCGGATAGGAGCGGGACGCGGTGACCTTGTCCGGGGCGACCGGGGCCCGCTTGGCGAAGTGGTCACGGGTCGCCTGGACCCCCTGGGGGATGTTGACGGCCAGCACGATCAGCAGGGCCAGCACGATCGCCGCGCCGAGCCAGGACAGGACGCGGTCGAAGGCGCGGCGCAGCCGCGGGCGGTCTCCGGCCCACGGGGTCTCGCGGTTGCCGGGTCCCCACAGCCGGCGCCACCACGGCAGGCGCGCGGGGGCGTGGCCCTCCCCGGCCATGGGCATCGCGCACCGGGCGCAGTAGTGCCGGTCGGGCCGGTTCGGCGTGGCGCACCAGGGGCACGGGACGCCGCCGTCCGCGCCGAGTTCCTCACCCGGGGCCCGGACGACCTGCGGCCGCCGGGGGACCGGGCGGCCGGGCAGCACCGGGGCGGCGGAGGGGGACGCGGCGGGACGGTGTGCCGGGTCGGACACGGGTACGAGGAGCCGGCGGGCGCGGTCGGTCAGGCCCTCCGGGTCGTCGGGGGCCGGCGCCGGGCCCACGGTGGGGACGGGTGCGGTGGGGGCGGTCCCGTCCGTGGGGGTCGTCCCACCCGTGGAGGCGGAGGCGGAGGCGGGACGGGCGACGGCCGGCGTCCGCACGGTGCCGGGCGCCTCGCTCGCGGTGGCGCCGACGGCGCCTCCGCTTCGGTCGTCCCCGTCGGCGGGTGCGACCGGAGCCTGTCCCGGAGCGGCGCCGGACCCCCCGGCCGGCGTGGCCGGACCCAGCGGGTCCCGCGGCGTGCGCGCCGGGCGGGATCCGCCGTCCCGGCGGGAGAACGCGTCCCGGCCGGGTCCCGCGTCGGCCGGGACGCCGGATGTGCCGGGGCCGTCGGCGCTGGCCGGGGGCCCGGAGGCCGAGTCGCCGGAGGCGGAGCTGCCCGAGGCGGCGGCCGGGTCGGCGGGTGCCGGGGCAGGGGCGGCGACGGGGCCGCCCGGTCCGGCCGAGGGCGCGGCGGGGGGCCGTTCGCCCGAGGCGTCGGCGGCTGCGCCGGGCCGAGTCGCCACGGCGTTGGCCGAGTTGCCCGCCGGCCTCTCCCCGGAACGGTCCGCGGACCCGCCCGCGGATGCCGCCGAGGCCCCGGCCGCCGCCCGGGCCGCCGCCCGGGCCGCCGCCCGGTCCGTCCAGCCGAGCACCGCCCCGCAGGAGTCGCAGAACGACTGCCCCGGTTCCGCGCGGGTGCCGCATTCGGCGCAGCTCTGGGTGGTCGTCATCTCTCCTGGGTCCTTTCGGTGGTTCTGGCGGGCTCCGCGGCGGTCACCTGGACCGTGTACGGCATGTGGGCGGGGCGGGCGGCGGCCACCAGGGTGTCCAGGCGGTGCCGGTCGGCGGGGGACGGGTCGGGCAGCCGCAGGTGGACGTGCAGCCGGGGGCGCGGTTCGCCGGGGACCGGGCCGAGCGGACGGGCGCTCCAGTCGGCGCCCCCGCTCTCGCTGATCTCCGGTGCCACGCCGAACGCCAGCCGTACCGCCTCCGCCAGCCCGCGCCGGGTGCCGCGGATGCGGTGCAGATACGCGGCGGCGGCCACGGCGGCCCGCAGCAGCGGCTCGGGTTCGCTCCCGTCGGTCTCCGCACCGATCCAACCCCCCAGCCACTGGGCGAAGTCGAGCGGGGCGAGGGACGGCCGGAAGTAGGTGTCGAGGCAGTCCAGCACGCTGTGGACCGGTGCGATCACCTCGTCGAGGCCGGCGACGAACCGCTGGGCCAGGTCGTCGTCGGCGAACACCGCGGGCAGCATGATGCCGATCGGCGCGGAGGAGCCGAGACCGTCGATGGAACCCCTCATCAGGAGCCGTCCCCGATCACCCGGACGCGATGGTCGAACGAGAACACCAGCGAGGGCGCCGACAGGTCGATGCGCTCGGTCGCGTCGCCGCGCTTGCCGGTCAGCGGGTCCGCGGGATGCAGGACCACCTGGTCGACCAGCTCCACCCCCGGTACGCGTTGCAGCACCGCGAACACCTCGCCGGTCTGCACGGGCCGCCCGAACGGCCAGCCGGTGCCGTCCGCGCCGCCGGTCAGCGGGTCGAGGTGCCGGTAGAGCGCGTCGTGCGCCTGCCGGCGGACCCGGTCGGTGTCGGCGCCGCGGAAGGCGTGCACCGTGGCCACCACCGTCACACCCTGGTAGTACGGCGGCCCCACCGCCAGCCGCGTCCCGATCAGCCGCCGTTCGTCCAGGTGCCGGGTGATGCGGCTCAGCAGGGAGTCGCCGGGCACCAGTTGCTCGAAGCGGAGCCGGCCGCCCGGGTCCGCAACCGCCTGCGGGACGACCAGGACCCGTACGGCGTACGCCCCGTGCTCGCCCTCCTCGCCTTCCAGGCAGGTGATGCGCGCGGTCTCGGGGGCGGCGCGGCGGGCCAGTTCCTCGTAGTCGCGCAGGGTCACCGCCCGCTCCTGGGCGCGCAGGGTGATCGGCGCGCGGACTTTCGCCTCCTCCACCGTCTCCCCGTCGACCCCGCCGCGCGCGGCCTCCCGGTTGACGACTTCGGAGACGTACGGGATGGAGGTGCGCAGGATCCGCACGGCGCCCCGGGCCACGTTGCCCGCGCGGCCCCCGCCGGTACGGTAGCGGCGGGCCCGGACCGGGGCGCCCTTGGGGGCGACCGTCCCGTACTGGCGCAGGGAGCCGTCGGGTTCCCGCACGGCCGGGCCGAAGGCGATCTCGCCGGTCGTGGCGTCGAGGGTGATGTGCCGGTCGTGCGGGCCCGAGGCCGCGAAGTGCGGCACCACCTGCCAGTCCACCCATCCGTCGTGCTCGGCGGTCTGCAACAGCAGCGGAGGGTCGTCGCCGACCACGGGTGCGTGCGCCAGCCGGAGGCGCTGCCCGGGCAGCCCGGTGGACTCGCCGAGCGCCTCGTCGTACACCGTCTCCGCGTGCACGGTGGAGGTGGTGCCGCCGATGGTGAACGCCTCGGCGGCCCGGACGGTGGGGGAGGTGGTGTAGAACGGCTGGCCGGCGAGGGGTTCGGTGACCCGGCAGCGGACCCAGCCCGCCTCCCGGCCCGCGTTGCGGGACAGGACGTGCCCACCGGGGACGTGCAGGACCACCTCACCCGGGCGGTTGAGGCCGCCCGTGCCGTCCCGGTCGACCTCGCAGGGCTGCCAGCCGTCCGCGGTCCACGCCTCCCAGACCAGCGGCGGCTGCCGCGGGTCCACGCCGACGCCGTCCACCCGGCTGTCCAGGTCCAGGGCGAGCGCGCAGTGCGGTACGGCCGCGGACAGGCCGAGCAGCATGCAGTCGCCGGGGTCGGGGGACTCCGAGAAGCACAGCAGATCCTTGTCCTCCTCGGCCAGGTCGTGCGTCCGCTCCACCGGAGCCTCGCCCCGGTGCTGCACCAGCAGATGACGCAACTCGCAGGGCACCACGGCAAGTCGACGCTCGGTGGCGAAGACGACCGCCTCCTCGCTCTCGGTGCGCACGGTGGCGACCTCGGTGCCGGCCGGGACGGACACCGGCTCCTCCTGGGGCGCCGACAGCCAGAACGTCACGTCCGTGCGGGCGGCCGACGGCGGGAACAGCGTGATCCCGACGAGATCCAGGAACGCCAGGTGGTTCTTCTCCGGTACCCGGTTGAGCCGGTAGACGATCTGGTCGGCCATATGGGCGACCGTCTCGACGAGGGTGACGCCGGGGTCGGAGACGTTGTGGTCCGTCCACTCCGGGGCGCGCTGCTGGATGTAGCGCTTGGCGTCGTCGACGAACTGCTGGAAGCGGCGGTCGTCGAGGTTGGGGGAGGGCAGAGCCATCAGCGGTCGCTTTCCGGAGCCGGGGAGGTGCCGTCCGGCTCGTCGTGGGACGGAATGACATAGAACGGGAAGACCAGGCTGCGCGGGTTGTTCGTGCCGCGGATCGAGTAGCGGACGTCGATGTAGAGGACGCTCTGGTCACCGCCGGCGGTGACCTCGACGTCCTCGACCTCGATGCGCGGTTCCCAGCGGTCGAGGCTCACGTACACCTCGTGCTGGATGCGGCCCGCGGTCTGCTCGTTGACCGGCGCGAACACCAGGTCGTGGATCGCGCAGCCGAAGTCGGGCCGCATCGGCCGCTCGCCCGGCGCGGTGGACAGCACCAGCCGGATCGCCTCCTCGATCTCCCGCTCCCCGCTGACCAGGGCGATCCCGCCGGTCGGCCCGATGCGCAGCGGGAAGGACCAGCCTGACCCGACGAACTGCTCGGCCATCAGAGCCACACCCCGCCTTCCACGGAAACGGTCACGGGATCACCATCGGCACGGGGATGGTGGTGACGCCGAACACGGGGGACCCGACCAGAGTGGTCGGCGCCTTGATCGTGGTGTTGACGGCCGAGGTGATCTGCACGGTGCCCACGCCGGTGAGGTTCGCGACGCCCAGGGCGTCCAGGTTCAGGGCGCCCGCCGCGTTCACCCCGATCTCGCCCGCGGCCCGCACGTTGACCATGCCGCCGCCCTCGATGCTCAGCGGGCCGCCGCTTTTGATGGTCAGCCGGCGCCGGGCGCTCAGCGTGAGGTCGGTACCGGCCTCCACCGACACCGACCGGCTGCCCTTGATCGTGACCGAGCCCCTGCTGTCCACGACGATCTCGGTGTTCGTCCGGTCCAGGTTGATGGTCAGCTGCTTGTCACCGGACACCAGCCGGACGCCCTGCTTGCGGCCGCCCGTCTTCTGGCTGAGCAGGTCCATACGGTTGCCGTCCCGGTCGGAGACGGTGTGCCGGCTCGCCTTCTTCCGCACGGTGTCGTGCAGCGGCACGTCACTCACGACGGTCGGTCTGTCCCTCCCGTTGTAGAGCCCGCCGATGACGAACGGATGGTCCAGAGCGCCCCGGTCGAACGCCACCAGGACCTCGTCGTTGACGTCCATCGGGAACACCCCGCCGCCGCCGAGGCCGCCCATCTGCACGGTCCGCGTCCAGTCGCTGACGTAGGTGTCGTCCAGCCACGGGAACTGCAACCTGACCCGGCCCTGCTTGAGCGGGTCGTTCACGTCGGTCACCAGCGCGTTGGCCACGCCCGGCAGCCGGGGCGCGGTGTCGGCGCCCCCCGACGCCAGCCCGTACAGCGAACGCCACTGCCGTCCGCTGACCGTGACCCACGCCTCGTAGTGCTTGCCGTCGCCGAAGACGTGCCGTACGGAGGTGACCGTGTACTTGCCCTCGAACGGCGCGCCGACGTCCGCCAGCGCGACCGGAACACCCGGCCGCAGCTTGGGATTACCGCGCGCGATGACCTCCAGCTCGGCGAAGGACGAGGTCACGTCGTCGGCGAGGGCGTCGGCGGCGAACTTCACCTCGTTCTGCTTGTCGTACGGCGTGCCCGTGTCGACCAGCGTGGCCGCCTTGAACTTCCCCGCCGCCGCGCCCGGGGTGGTGCCGATGGTGATGCCCGGGTTGGAGGCGGCGGCCGAGGTGGCGGTGAGCTTCTTCTTCGTCGTCACGTCCCACCCGCGCGACTCCACCTTGCCGACCTGGTCGGCGGCGGTCACCGCGGCCCGCAGCCGCAGGATGTCGTGCCCGGCCTGGAGGACGAACGGGCTCCTGTCGCCGTCGGTGTTCGGCGAGGGCGCTACTGAAGCGGACCTGGGCCTGACGAACTGGAACTTCCCGTCCGCGTCCACCGACATCACCATCTCGTTCTCGTCGGCGAGGCGTGCGAGGAAGTCCCAGTCGGTGACGTTGGACTGGCTGATGAACTCGTACACCGTCTTCGTCGACTCGACCCGCCCGATCGGCACCCCGCCCTCGGCGGCCAGCTTGCGGGCGATGTCGGAGGCGCTCTGGTTGCGGTAGGCGGCCACCCGGCGCCGGCGCAGCAGGCGGTGCCCGAAGTCGTAGCCGCGGATGACGGTGAAGGTGCCGGTGCCGTCGTAGTCGGCCTCCAGCGCGGTCACCTCGCCCGTCAGCAGCGGATCGGACGCCCCCTGCCCGTCGGCCACCGGCGCCAGGACCACCGGGGTGCCGAAGGTGACGCCCAGCTTGCCGAGGATCAGCCGGTACGGGTCCCGGAAGGTCAGCCGGAACGCGGCCGGCACGCCGACGCCCTGGTCGACATGGCTGTCGACGAGGGCCCGGGCGTACTCGGACGGCAGCTTCCCGCCACCGATCTTCACATCGATGACATTGGAGAAGGCGGCCCGCACCATCAGACACGCACCTCCTCGGCGGCGGGGAGCACCAGCTCGACGCCCGTCGGCAGGTGCCCGGGGTCGTCGATGCCGTTGGCCTCGGCGATCGCCCGCCAGGCGGCGGCGTCGCCGTACTCCCGCCAGGCCAGCGACTGGAGCGAGTCGCCCGCCACGACCCGGTGCACGCGCCGCGCGGTGAGCGCGCCCGAGGTCGGGTTCTGCCCCTTGGTCCTGCTGGGAATCTCGTGCAGGTGCAGCCGGCAGGTGGCGCGGATGGGTACGCCGGTGGTGCCGAAGAGGGAGTAGGCGGCCTCCACGGAACTGACGTACGCCGTGAAGCGTGCCGTCGAGAACGATCCCCACTGGAAGACGACCCACGGCGGCGAAGGCTGCTTGGCGGCGATGCTCTTGGTGGTCACCTCGCAGCAGTCGAGCAGCGACTCGACCTTCTTCAGCACGGTGTTGCTGGTCGGTTCGTCGGAGGAGTCGAGGAAGATCTCCACACTCATCTCACGGGGCCTGGCCCCCATGAACTCCGGCAGAGGTCCGTTCCGTTCGATCTGCGCGGGGGTGGACTTCCACTCCGCGTGCCGGGTCAGCGTCAGCTGCGCCGGGTTGAAGTCGAAGTCGAACGTCTTGATGATCCCGCCGGGGGTCGTGCCGCCGCCGACGGGGGGTTCGTGGATCGCGAGCGTGGCGCGTACGAGGCTCTTGCCGGCACCGCTCCTGCTGCCCTTGGCCATGGTCGTCGTCCCCCTCAGTCCGTGAAGCCGTGGTGCGCGATCTCCAGCACCTCGTTCGCCACGGCCGGGTTGCCGGGGTCGAGGGTGGGCCCGGTCCAGCTCACCGGCAGGACGTCGATCAGCCCCCAGCGGGCCACCTCCGACCCGTCCGCCCGCAGCGCCGCGATCTGCGCGGTGGGCCGCTTGATGCCCGTCTGCACGGACGAGATCCACTTCGCGACCTTCGCCGTGTCCGGGGTGATCGGCCGGGTCAGCCGGATGGTGGAGAAGGTGACGCGCGTCGGCAGCACCCAGACGAAGCCGTTGTTGCCGCCCTCCTGGCGGTGCTCGACCTCCACCTGGGACGACAGTCCCTCGCATCCGTTGAAGTAGCCGAGGCTCTCGCCGTCGATGCTGAGGGTGAACCAGATGGTGGAGCCCGGGTCCTGGCGGGACATCTCGGGTGGGCCTTTCTGTCGTTCCTGGTCGGTGCCGGACATGGGTGCGCTCAGCGGCGGGGGTCGCGGAGCCTGCCGATCCGTTCACGGTCCAGGCGGAGTTCGGTGCGGATGAGACGGGTGATGCGGCCGATGATCCGGTGCACGAGTTCGTCCAGCTGGAAGTCGGTCAGTTCCCGGGGGTCGAACGCGCCCGGGGGGACGGCCTCGTAGTCCGGCGGCGGTGGACCGCCGGGACCAGGGGTGTACGGGGGCGGGGCGCCGGCCGCGGGAGTGTGAGGCGGTGGCGGTGGCGGGGCGTCGGCCCGGCGGGCGACGGCCGCCGGCTGGGCCAGGCTGGTGGCGACGGTGGCCGCGGCGGCGGCCGCGAGCGCACCCGCGGCCGGCTTGCCGGCCGGCTTCCTGGCCCTCGGGCCGAGCTGCTGGACGACAGGGAGAGCACCGGCCGACCCGGAAGGCGTGGCGGAGCCCGGCGGCGGGCTGAGCGGGACGACCGGCAGGGGCGGACGGCCACCGTGTGCGCCCGGGACCAGGGGGAGTACGGGGGAAGCGGGTGCCGCCGGGCGCCGGGCGGTGGGTGAGGCGGGCCGAGTGTGGGTGGCTGTGGGTGAGGCGGGGGTGGGGCGGGTGTGGCTCGCCGTGTGGTGGGTGGTGGTGGGCCCGGGGACGGGCTCGGCGGGGGGTGCTGGGTGGTGGGTGGGCCGAGCGTGGGCTGCCGCGCGCTGGACGGTGGGCGGGCCGGAGGTGGGCCGGGTGTCGGTCGCCGCGCGCTGGACGCCGGCTGGGCCGGTGATCGACGGTGGCTGAGGTGCGGCAGTTGAGTGCGCCGTACGGAAACCGGCCGGGGGCGCCGAGGAAAGGGGCGTGGCGTACTGCGGAGCCGGAGCCGGAGCCGGAGCCGGAGCCGGAGCCGGAGCCGGAGCCGGAGCCGGCGCCGACGCCGGATCCGGAGCGGAACGGTCGGCGAGAGGCACGGCGTCGGCGGGCGCGGTGGCCATGGGCGCGCCGAGCGGGGAGCGGCGCGGGCTGGGGGCCGTACCCCTGCCGGACGGGGCGCGCTGCACGCCGGCCTGGGGCGTTCCGCCGGTGCTGGCGGACGGCTTGGGGACCGGGATCGCCGACGAACCCGGGTACACCGAGGGGCCGGTCGGAGTGCCGGGCAGGGTGGGCGCGCTGGGAGGGGGCGGTTGGGCGGGTGTGCTGGGCTGGGCCGCCGGTGTGTTCGCTGGGGGCTGTGGGCTTGGGTGGGGTGTTGGGTTGGCGGGGCGGGGGGTGCTGCTCGGCCGGGCCGGTGGGTTCGACGGGGTCGCCGTGTTGCGCTGGACCGGGACGCTCGGGCGGGTGGGCGCGCTGGGTTCGACTCGTGTGCCGGTGTGGACGGCTGGGGCCGGCGGGACCGGGGTGCTCGGGTGGGGCGGTGGGGTGGGTGTGCTGGGCTGGGCCGCCGGTGTGCTCGTTGGGGGCTGTGGGCTTGGGTGGGGTGCTGGGTTGGCGGGGCGGGGAGTGCTGCTCGGCGGGGTCGGTGGGTTCGACGGGGTCGCCGTGTTGCGCTGGACCGGGACGCTCGGGCGGGCCGCGGGGGTCGGTTCGACGGGCGTGCTCGGCTGCATGCGAGGGCTCGGGCCGACGGGCGGGGCCGCAGGGGCGGAGGACTGCGAGGAGATCGGTGCGCCGAGGCCCGGACGGCGGGGCCGGCGGGAGACGCTGCGCTGGACCGGCGCTGCCGCGCTGGCCGAGCCGGCGGCAGGCGGGGGCGCCGGGTGGACGGGGACGGCCGCTTCCGAGGCGGTCGGGCGGCTGGTGCCGGGTTCGGGCGTCGCCGGTGGCAGCCCGAGGTCGGCGGTACGTGCAGCGGTCGGGCCGGCCGTGGTCGTGCTGTCCGGCGCCGTGATCGGCTGCGCCGGGGCGGCGACGCCAGCGGCATCGGGGCGTGCCGTGTCCGTCCCACGTGTGGCGGGCGGGGTTGCGGAGTCGGCCGCGGGACCGACGGTCGGGCGTGCGGGACCTACGTCCGACACGGTGGCCGGGCGCGTTGGGCCGGCGTCCGACACCGTTGCCGGGCGTGCCGGGCCGGCTTCTGACACGGTGACCGGGCGCGCGGGGACGTCGGCGCGCGCGGCCGTCGGGCGCGTGGAGTCGGCGGCACGTCGCACCGGCTGGTCGGCCCGTTGGGCGGAGGGCTCGACCGGGCGCGGGCGACCACCGAGGGAAGCGGCATCGGTCGTCGTCCGCTGTGCGTGTGTAGGCACCTCGCCGGGGCGCGCGGTCGTCCGCTGTACGGGGAGCGTGCTCGCGGTCGGCTCCCGGGAGTCGGCACCGTGCGTGTCCACGGCCGGTGCCGGGCCGGTCGGCGCGGGCGTCGCCGCCGTGCGCTGCACTACGGCCACCGGCGGCGGCTGCGGAGCGGCCGGGGCGGCAGGGAGTACGGGACGGGCGCCGGCCGAAGGCGGTGGGGCCGCCGACCCCGGCGACGACGCCGACGGGGCAGGGGCGGCAGCCGTGGGACGCCCGGGGCCGCTCGACACGCGGGCGGGGCCGGACGACGCGGGGCGTGGGCGGCCGGAGCCGGTGGCGGCCTGTCGTTGGACGGCGGGCGGCGCCCCGCCGGGACCGGGGGCCGCTAGGGCACCCGGCGTGCCGCCTCGGCTGGGGGCGGCGCCCGGCACGGTGTCGGCGGTCGCGCCCTCTTGAGCGGGACCGGCCCCGGGCCGGGGGTGATCGGCGGACGGAGCGGCGCTTCCGGTCAGTGAGCGTTGAACGGGGAGGCCACCAGCGGTCGTACCACTCGCCGCCCCGACGCCGGACACGGCTTCCGCCCGGCCGGCTCCACTGTCCTGGCCGCCGCCCGGCGCCGAGGCGGGCGCCCCGCCGGACTCCTCCGCCGTCCTCCCCGCGGACGTCGCGACACCCGCGGACGTCGCGACACCCGCGGACGTCGCGACACCCGAGGGCGCGGGGAGCCGCCGCGCCACAGGCAGCGCCCGCCGCTGAACCGCCGCCGCCTCGGTCCGCACGCGCGTGAGGGACCTCGGCCGGGACGAGGAGCCGGCCGGTACGGGCGTCACCCGCAGACCGGGGGAGGGGAGCGGCGTCTGCACCGTCGGAACGGCCGGCGGCTGCGGCGACACCACCGGGACGTCCGACCCGGCAGGCACCGTGGCAGTCGTCGTGACAGCCCGCGTCGGCCCGGTGGTCACCGAATCGCCCCTGCCCACCCGCTGGACCGAGGGCGTGCCCGTACGAGCGGCTGCGCCGGAGCGAGCCGTCACGCCACCGGAGGAAGCAGCTCCCGCGCCGGGGGATGCAGCTCCTCCGGCAGGGGACGCAGCTCCCCCGGCAGGGGAAGCGGATCTCACGCCGGGGGAAGCGGATCCCCCGCCAGTACCCACAGACCTCGCGGAGTTCGCCGAGTTCACTGGACTCACAGTCCGCACGGCCCGCACCGCACCCGGCCCGCTCCGCTCACCCGGCACGCGCGGCGGAATCAGCCGCAGCGGTACCGCGGCAGCCCGCTGCACCGCGGGCTCCCCGGGAGGAGCCGCCAACGGCAGGGCACCCGCGGGGCGTTCGAGCCCCGGCACCGGTCGTGCCGAGGCCGGACCGGAGGACGTGCCACCGAGCAGCGCGCTCGACCGCCCGTCCAGCACCGCGTGGGACGCCGTGCCCATGAACGTCGGGTTCTGCCACGTCGGCAGCCGGCCGCTGAACCGGGCGTCGGCGACCCCGGCCGGGCCCGGGGCCATGGCCCGCTGGATCGGCGGCAGCCCCGGCCAGGAGGCGGCCACCACGGGCCGCCCGCCCGTCCGGGCGGCGTCGCCGCTCGCGGGTTCCTGGGTCACCGGGTCGTCGGGGGACGCACCGGTGTCGGCGGACACCGCGTCGACGGTGGAGTCCCCCTTGCGGAACCGGTCCAGGAAACCCATCGCTCAGCCCTCCGCGCCGGCCCGCGTCACCAGGGACGCGATCTGGTCCGTGTAACGGCGGCGGTCGTGGTGCTCCAGGTCCAGGATCTCCTCCAGGCTCCAGTGGAAGTGGTAGGCGACGTACGCGATCTCCTCGTGCAGCCGGTCGGTCGCGTACGTCACGATTCCCCCAGGCGGCTCCCGCCGAGTTCCACTTCGAACAGCTCCGCGCAGTGCGGGCACCGCACGGCGGCGCGGGTGTGGCCCTCCGCGTTGATCTGGCGGTAGAAGTCCTGGAGGAAGGCCAGGTCGGAGGCGAACATGTTCTCCACGATCCCGTCGTGGACCATCGGCAGCGTGCCGAGCCGGCTGATGACCCGGCCCAGCAGCACCACCGACAGGTAAGCCGGGTTCTCCTGCACCCGCACGTCACGCAGCGGGACGAGTTCGTCCCGTGCGGTCGACAGACGCATCACGCCGTCGCGGTGGACGGTGCCCGACTCGTCGACGTATCCGCGCGGCAGCTGGAAGGGGAACTCGGTGCGCAGTGACTCCTCTTGCTGCGCGGGGGCGGGTACCGGGACCGGCATCGGCTCCGGCCCCGGCATTTCCCCGCTCGCCTCCGTCTCCGGCGCCTCGGCGCCGGAGTAGGTGACGGCGCCGCCGGTCCTGGCAGCCGTACGTCGCATTACTCGATGACCAGTTCTTCGAACGCGATGGTCACCGTCTCGGTGAGGGCGGCTGCCTCGCCCGCCTTCACCGTGCTCGCGTCGATCTTGTTGCACCAGGCGTTGCGCAGGTGGTAGCGCTTCACCGGGTTGTTCTGGAAGTCCATCATGATGATCGAGGCGTTCTTGCGGGCCGTGGTCATCTGCCCGGAGATGGACTCGTTGATCCACTGGGTGAACGAGGCCGACTGGGTCATACCGCGGACGACCGTGCAGGTGCCGTTCTTCTTCACGCCCGGCAGGTTCTTGACCACGTTCTGGCCGTTGGGGGTGTTCTGCTGGTAGGTGATGACGTCCTGTTCGATGCTGAGGCCGCTGACCTCGGCCAGGTACTCGACCATCACGCCGTCGATCTGCAAGCCGAAATTGTGTGAGGTGAGGGCGTCACCCGGCTGGAGACTCATATGTTCGCTGTCCTTCTAGGTCCTTCTAGGGTGGTGAAGACGAGCTGGGGAGCGGGCGGCGGTGCGGCCTACTCCTCCAGCTCACCGCTTCCGCTGGAGAACTGGGCCAGCCGGAAGATCACGAACTCCGCGGGCTTGACCGGCGCGATGCCGATCTCGCAGACGACCCGGCCGACGTCGACCGACTCCGGCGGGTTGGTCTCCTCGTCGCACTTGACGTAGTAGGCCTCCTCGGGCCGCTGGCCGAAGAGGGCGCCGCTGCGCCACTCGTTGACCAGGAACGCCGAGATGTTGCGCCGGATGCGCGCCCACAGGGCGTGGTCGTTCGGTTCGAACACCACCCACTGGGTGCCGATGAGGATCGACTCCTCCAGGTAGTTGAAGTACCGGCGGATGTTGAGGTAGCGCCAGGCCGGGTCGGAGGAGAGGGTGCGCGCGCCCCACACCCGGATGCCGCGGCCCGGGAACGCCCGGATGCAGTTGACGCCGATCGGGTTGAGCAGATCCTGCTCACCGCGGGTGATCTGGATCTCCAGGTCGACCGCGCCGCGCACCACCTCGTTGGCGGGCGCCTTGTGGACCCCGCGCTCGGAGTCGTTGCGGGCCCACACACCGGCGACGTGGCCGCTCGGCGGGATCAGCCGCGACTGACCGCTGGCCGGGTCGAAGGTCTTGATCCACGGGTAGTACAGGGCCGCGTACTTGGAGTCGTAACCGGCCGTCTCCTGCCGCCAGACCCGGATCTGGCGGGCGTTCATGCCGGGCGGCGGGTCGATGACCGCGACCCGGTCGCCCATCAGCTCGCAGTGCGCGATCAGCCCGAGCTGGACCGCCTTGACTGCCTCCAGGTCGATCGCGCCGCGCTGGTAGGCGGCCATCAGGTCGGGCACCGCGACCATGGAGACCTCGTCGATCGCCTCCAGGCCGCCGAAGCCGGTGCGGTCGGCCGAGTCCCCGAGGTACGTCGCCGGACCCGGGTGCGACTCGTCCGACACGCCCGACGACGCATCGGACGACGGCACGGCGGGGGCGGGGGCCGGAGCCGGGAGGGCCACCGTCTGGTTGTCCGGGCGGGTCAGCTGCGCGGCCGGCACGGCCTCTGTCACGGTGATGAGCTGGGAACGCTCCTTCACCTGCGTGACGACGTAGTTGCGGCCGCCCTTCCTGGCCGTCACGTCGAAGCTCTCGACGGGCTTGTCGCCGTCCTTGACGATCAGCTTGAACCGCTCGGCCGGGCCCTCGCCCTCCGGGTCGGCGACCTCGACGCTCAGCGAGCCGCTGCTGCCGGGGGCGACGGCCGTCACCGTGAACGTCCCGAGCTGCCGCGGTTCGGCCGGCGGCAGCGCGGCCGGAGCGGCGGCGGTCACGGCGGCCGGAGCGGTGCCGGCCGAGCCGTCGGCGGACGCGCTCTCGGCGGAACCGCCGACGCGGACCACGTAGGCCGCCGTTCCGCCGTTGTTGAAGAAGCCGTAGACGGAGTGAGCGAGGTGGTACCCCTCGGTGAACGCACCGAAGGCGGCGACGTACTGGCTCCAGTTGGTCACCAGGGTCGGCTCGTGCAGTGGACCGGTCGGCGCGAGTCCTACGAAGGCCGCGACCGAGGTGCCCACTCCCTCGATGGGGCGCGAACCGCTGGCCACCTCCTCGACGTAGACGCCGGGCGACAGGTAGGACGGCATGCGCTGCACTCCTCGGGGTACGCGGCAGGAACACCACCCAGCCTCACGCGCGCGCGGCACCCGGGAAACAGCCTTCGGTTCCCTTCCGGGGGCATCGCCGTTGCCCCCGGACGTGCCCGTTGGGGCATCTCCCGGTGACGGACCGCCGTTCGGCGGGCGGGCCCGGGCAGGAATGCCCCCAGAATTGCCCTCGCGGCCCTTGCCCGGCCGGACGCTGCCCCGTACCCGTAGGTGGAGCCGGTAACTCGCAGCCAGTGAGATGCAGGCCGAGGAGACGTCGTCGCCGCAGGGTCGAAAGGTAGTTCATGCACGTACCGGAGGACCGCAAGCAGACCACCGCGACCGCGCGATCCCGCCGCCCGGCCGGCCCGGTCACCCCGCGTGCTCCCGTGAGCGGCACCGCCGCCGCGTTGCTCGCCCTTCAGCGCACCGCGGGCAACGCGGCGGTGGCACGCGCGGTCGAGCAGGAGCGGCACGAGCACGGCGCGGGCTGCGGGCACGTGCCGTCGGTGCAGCGCCGGGCCCTGGCGCACGAGGTGCTCCGGTCCCCGGGGCAGAGCATGGACCCGACGATCCAGCGGGAGATGGAAGCCCGGTTCGGGGGCACCGACTTCAGCCACGTCCGCGTGCACTCGGACGCTCTGGCGCGCGAGTCGGCGGCGGAGCTGGGGGCGAAGGCGTACACGTCGGGAAGCAACGTCGTGGTCGGCGACACCATGACCAAGGAGGACTGGGCGCACGAACTGACCCACGTCGAGGACCAGATGGCCGGACCCGTGCCCGGCACGGACACGGGCCTCGGGGTGCGCATGTCGGAGGAGGGCGACGCGGGCGAACAGCACGCGGTGGACAAGGCCCGGCGGGTGATGAGCGGTCCGGTGCCCGTTCAGCCGCTCCGCGCCTCCGGGACGGAGGCCGCGACCGCCGGGCCCGTGACCGGCGGTGGGCCCGGCGTGCCGAGGATCCAGCGCACCGTCTGGCAGTTCGTACCGGGCTCCAGTTTCCAGGGCCCCCGCGGCGACGCACAGGTCCGCTGGCAGGACGAGACCAATCCCACCGACGTCCGCACCTCCGCACAACTGGGCATCGGCACCGATGTCACACCGCGTGCGGGCGACAAGTACGACGACGTGACCCGGCAGCACCACAGCAGCGCGAACGTGAGGTTCTCCACGAAAGGAACCATCCCCGACCGCGAGTACCCGGGGCAGGAGTCCCGGACCCGCCGCGCGGTCGTCGAGGCCAAGGAGAAGATCGCGTCGGTGCTGGCCATGCTGCAAGCGGCGGGCGGCAGCCCCGGTGGCCCGCTCCTGGCCGGGCTCCGGTCGGGTTTCCCCGCGTTCCGCGGTGCGACACCCCAGCAGATCGCGGTCTTCCTGCCCCGGATCACCGAGGTCGTGCGCCGCATCCAGGCCGGCCTCGACGCGGCGGGCGCGGAGATCGCCCTGGTCGGGGAGGGGACCGGCACCCCCAAGGACGTCGCCGGCTGGGTCGCCCCCAGCGCGCGCGACCTCGCCAACCGCGTGCTCAGCCCCAACCAGCAGAAGAGCGAGGAGCTCCCCACCATGGACATGGGGCGCTCGGGCCCGATCCACCTGACGGACAAGGGGCAGAACGCCTGGTACATCATCCACGAGGCCACACACCGGTTCGCCGGCACCCTGGACTACCAGTACAGCCCGTACGACCAGGAGTTGGAGGAGGAGGGGTACGAGACGCAACTCGCCGCGATCATGCCGGAAGCTGCGGCGGCGCGGGACGCGGCGATGCTCGGCAAGCGTGCCGTCCGCGATCCGGGCGCCTACACCGGCAAGGACGAGCCCTCCCCGGCGAAGCAGCCGAACTGGTACGCCATGGGGCAACGCGCACTGATGAACGCCGACTCCTACGCACAGTTCATCCTGACGGCCACCGGAACGCGGGCGCCGCGCACCTGAGGTCCCGTCCGGATGCCCGCAAGGGCAACCTCCCCGCCCCCGGTGCCGCGAAGTCTGCCCGACCGTCCACTGTGCCCGCGCCACAGCCCGGCTAGCGTCGCGGCGTGAGCCTATGGACTTCTCTGGAACCGGCCTCCGCGACGGTGGATCCGGGTGGCAGTGCGTGTGTGCGGCTGCGGTTGCGTAACACCGGTGACGTGGTGGATGAGTACCGTTTCGAGCCGGTGGGGCCGGTTGCTGCGTGGACGACGGTGGAGCCGTCGGCGCTTCGGTTGTATCCGGGGACGACGGGGACGGTGGAGTTGATGTTCGCTCCGCCGCGTACTGCGGATGCGGCGGCGGGTCCGAATCCGTATGCGGTGCGGATCACGCCGACGGAGCATCCGGAGGCGACGACGGTCCCGGAGGGCAATCTCACGATCACGCCGTTCGTGGAGGTGCGGGCGGAGTTGGTGCCGCCGACCGTGAAGGGCCGGTTGCGTGGGCGGCCTCGTCTGGCGGTGGACAATCTGGGCAACACCAGGGTGACGGCGTCGGTCAGTGGCAGTGACAACGGTGACCAGTTGTCGTACGACATTCGTCCGGGCAGTGTGCAGATCGAGCCGGGCCGGGCGGTGTTCGTGAAGGCGACGCTGAAGCCGCGGAAGATCATCTGGTTCGGTGCGAGGGAGCAGCGGCCCTACACCCTGGCCGTCCGGCGTTCGGGTGCCGACGCCCTGCCCGTGGAGGGGACGTATGTCCAGCGTGGGTTCCTGCCGCGTTGGCTCGCGACCTTCTTCGGCGTGGTCACGGCACTCGCGATCACCTTCGTCATGCTGTGGATCGCCTACAAGCCCCAGGTGAACACGGGTGCCACCGAGAAGGTCGCCGAAGCCGGCACCACCCTCGCACCCTCCCCGCCGGTGTCCGCCGCCCCACCGCCACCTCCCTCGGCCACCGCCACGGCACCCCCTGCCGCGGCGCAGGAAACCCCGGAGGCGTCCGGTTCGGGCGCCGGGGCCGGGGGCGGAGGCGGCGGCGCCACGGCCACCGTGACCGCGAAGCCGCCGCAGGACACCGCTGCCACCGCCGTCCGGCGCCTCGCCAAGGACGATCCGTCCGGGCGGCACATCTGCTACCGCGCCTACGTCACCGGGCAGGGCTGGCAGAAACCGGTGTGCGACGGCACGATCGCAGGCACGACGGGCCACGACACACCCATCAAGGCCCTCAACATCGCGGTGACCGGCACCGACGGCTCGGCCGCCAACGCCTTCGTGCACAACCCGCGGTCGACCGACGGCAACGGTCAGTGGAATCCGCAGTGGACGCCCATCATGGCCGACGGCAAGGACAACTACATCGGCAGCACGAAGAAGGACGATCCCTACATGCTGGGCTTCGCCATCAACATCGGCAGCGGCCAGGTGTGCGAGACCGCGCACACCCGCAACTACGGCTGGGGCAAGCAGGGATGCGCCGATCCACGCCCCGCCCTCATCTTCGGCGGCACCCTCGACAACTCCCTCTGGCTCGAAGCCGTCAAGCTGACGGTGTGATCGGTGCTGAGTGACATGAGTCTGGCAATGTCGCCAGCGACAACAAGTGCCTGGACGTGGACGGCTACAGCACCGGCGGCAACGACGCCGAGCTCACGATCTTCGACTGCTCCGACACGGACGACCAGGAGTGGCTGATCGTCCGTCCCACGAAGGGCTGAGACGACCGGCCCCGGCTACCAGGACCCTTCGCCCGGCAGCAGCCGTCCCGCCTTGCGGTACTCCCGGCGGGCGCCCTCCAGGAGGTCGGCCGCGGTGACGAGGTCGCCGCGGCCCGCGGCGAGGTACGCGGCCGTCACCACGGCGCTGCGGACGGAACCGCCGGCCAGCTCGAAGTCGGCGGCCACCGAGGCGAGTTCGATGCCGTCCGTGCAGGGCACGTGGGACAGGCTGTGCCGCCACAGGGCGAGGCGCTGCTCGGCGCCGGGGAAGGGGAAGTCGACCACCAGATCCAGTCGCCGGGTGAACGCCTCGTCGATGTTGGCGCGCAGGTTGGTGGTGAGCAGGGCGATGCCGTCGAAGGACTCCAGCCGCTGGAGCAGGTAGGCGCTCTCCATGTTGGCGTACCGGTCGTGGGAGTCCTTCACCTCGGACCGCTTGCCGAAGACGGCGTCGGCCTCGTCGAAGAGGAGCACGGCGTCCGTGCGGTCGGCTTCGCCGAAGACGCGTTCCAGGTTCTTCTCCGTCTCGCCGACGTATTTGTCGACCACGGACGACAGCTGGACCACATAGAGGTCGAGGCCCAGCTCGGCCGCGACGACCTCCGCCGAGAGGGTCTTGCCGGTGCCGGACTCGCCGGCGAAGAGCCCGAGCACGCCCCGGCCCCGCCCGCCGCCCGCGCTGAGCCGCCAGTCACCGAGGACCCGGTCGCGGTGCCGGGCGCGCAGGGCGAGTTCCCGCAGCTGGGTCAGCGGGCGGTCGGGCAGCACGAGGTCGCTCCAGCCGACGGCGGGGCGGATCCGGCGGGCGTGCTGTTCCAGGCCGGACGCTGACTGCTGACGGGCGGCGAGGCGCACGTGGGCGGGGGAGAGCGGGGCCCCCTCGAAGCCGGCGAGGTCCTGGGCGGCGCGGGCGGCGCGGGCGATGCGGTCGTCGGGGAGGTGGTACGGGGCGACGGTGGCCGCCAGATCGAAACCGGGCTCCCCGCCCAGAACGGCCGACCAGGTGCCCACCGCCCCCGCACCGCGCCGGGGCACCTCCAGGACGAGGGGGTCGCGGTCGCACCACTGGGGATCGTACGGGCGCGGCCCGATGATCAGGACGGTGATGTCCGGTGCCGCCCGCAGCTCCCTGACGAGCGTGGCGGGCCGGTCCGGCAGCCCGGAGACGACGACGGCACGCCCGCCCAGCCGCGCGTCCCGCAGCAGTTCGGGCACCCGGTCCTGGGAGCCCGAGAAGCGCAGGGCGGGGACCCCCGCCCTGTCCAGGGCGGCGGCGGCGCAGGCGAGCCCGTCGCCCTCGCGGCCCTCGCGGAGATAGGCGGTGAGCGGCGGGCCGGTGGCGAGCCGGGCGGCCAGCAGGTGTACGAAGCGGGTGAAGTCGCCGTCGTCACCGTGGTCCTCGTCGTACGACTGTGGCGGCGCCGGCAGCGGATGGAGGTGTCCGGCAAGCGCGGCGTCAGGGGTGTCGTCGCCCAGCAGATGCGCGACGACCCGGTCGGGCACGCGCAACGAACGGCCGAGGAAAGGGCGTTCGGGTTCCTCCACCGTGAGCAGCCCTAGCGCGGCCAGCGGGGCCGAGGGGCGCAGCCGGGCCCGGGCGCCCGCCGAGTGTGCGGGGATCCCGCACAGGTCGAGGGCGAGGGCGATGGTGGCCCGCCGCCTGCTGACGTCGTCGTTGAGATAGCCGTACAGCGGCTCGAAGGCGCGGTCCAGGTCGGGGGCGAGGGCGATGAGCAGCAGGGCGGCGTCGAGTTCGGTCAGTCCCAGCCTGGCGGACAGGACCGCCAGGCGGTCGTCCGGCGGCTCGGCGGGGCCGGGGAGCCCGGGCGGCAGGGGCTCCGCCGGGCGCAGCAGATGGCGTACCGCTTCCTCCGACAGGTACAGGCCGCGCAAGGGGTCGGCGGCCGTGGGATCGTCGGCGGAGCGGTGCTCGACCAGCAGGGCGACCCGGTCACGCAGGGCGGCGAGGCGGGCGAGGAGCGGGACGGCCGGATCGGAAGCCGGGTCCGTCACGTCGTACGGCGGGGTCCACGTGGTCACTTCGCCCGGCCCGCCCCGCCGCGGCGCCCGGCCGCCTTCCGGGCGTCCCGGGCCGCCGCCACCTGCCGGGGCCGGTGCGCGCGTTCCTCCGCCTCGGCCGGGACGCCGTCCAGGGTGCGCACGCGAACCGCCGCGCCCTCGGTGACCGGCGGCCCGGCGTCGTACTCGGGATAGGCGGGGAAAGGCGCGGTGACCACCAGGTCGAGGGACGGTTTCAGCTCACCGCCGAGCGCGGACCAGATCTCCGCCAGGGACCGCGACTCGGTCTGGATACCGGCCACCGACAGCGGTACCGCCATACCCAGCACGCCGAGCGCGCCGGGCAGCTCGGACGGGGCGAGCAGTTCGCGCGGGATCAGGGTGGCCAGCACGGCGGACAGCAGCCGGTGTTCGTCCTGTGGCTGCTTGGTCCACGCCGTCACCAGGTACGACAGCCGGAACCAGCGCGGCGGCTGGCGCCGCTTGACGATCACCTCGCGCTCGTCGAGCACGGGGATGTGGCCGCGCTGGCGGCGGTTGACGTCCTCCCGTATGTCGTACAGATAGACATTGATCGTGGGCGCGTTGCGGCGGGCGGCCCAGTCACGGGTGGGGGCGTCGAAGGCGACGTCGATACCGGAACCGGCCAGCGCGCCACCACCGAGCAGGGTCTTGAGGACCTCGTCCACCTCGTGGATCACCGTCGTGCTCCCGCCCCGCCGTCCCCGGCCTCGCCCGTGCGCCTGCCACCGTGACCGATCCTGCCCTCGGGGCGCCCGCCCCCGCAGGCACGCCGGGGACGGCCGCGGGGCAGACCGGTCTGCCCGAGGGGGCGGTACCGGATGCCCGTTCGGTCAGATGTAGCCTTCCCGCAGGGCATACGCCACGGCGTGCGCCCGGTTGCGCAGGTGCAGGCGGGTGGTCAGCCCGTGCACGACGTTCTTGACGGTCCGTTCGGAGTAGGAAAGCTTGCTGGCGATCTCTCCGGTGTCGAAACCCTCGGCGACCAGCCGCAGCACGTCCACCTCACGCGATGTCAGCCCCGAGGCGAGGGTGCCGCCCGTGCGGGCGGCCGCGCTGCGGTGCAGCGTGCCCACCTGGCTGATGAGCCGGCCGAGCAGGTCGGCGGGCAGGTCGCCGTCACCGCGGGCCGCCGCCAGGACCGCCTGCACCAGGCGCGTCGCGGTGGCCTCGTGGCGCCACACGATGGCGCCCACCCCGCACTCGATCACGTCGAGCAGTTCGGCCTCCCGCAGGGACTTCACGACGAGCACCGCCCGCGCTCCCTCGCTGCGCACCAGCCGGCGCAGCCGGGTCAGCGCGGACTCGTCGAGCAGGTCGTCGACGAGCAGCGCCACCGTGCCCGGGCCCCCGTCCTCCCTGACGTCGATCTCCGGATACCGGCGCAACTGGCCCAGCACCCCCTCGCGCAGGATCGGGTCCGGAGCGTGCACCGCCACCGGTACCCGCTCGGCGGAGCCGGCCGTACCGGGGTGTGTGGTCCGCGATGAGCTGAGCAAGCGTTTCCCCTATGTCCACGTGCGCGCCACCTGTACGGGATCGGTGGCAGGCGTGCGTTCCTCACACTCCGGCGCCGGGAGGGACCCGCGCAATCGTGGAGCACCACGAGGGACACCACGAGATCGGCCGTACGACATCCACGACGGCGACCCGTCCGACCCAGGAGGCAGGGATGCCCGGACCGCACGGTGACCGGCCGCGCGAACACCGCGAGGCCGCCGCGTCGCTGGCAGCCGCGGCCGCGCGGGCCCGGGCCGGCGCGGGCGGCCTGGTGCTGCTGCGCGGAGCCACCGGCACCGGCCGGACCACCGTCCTGGAGGCCGCCGCCGAGGACGCCGCCGACCACGGCATGCGGGTGCTGCGCGCCCGCTGCTCGCCCGGCGACACCACCGTCCCCTTCGCCACCGTGCTCCAACTCCTCGGCCCGCTCCCGCACTTCGCCCAGCCGGGGGAATCCGGCGGCGAGCGTGAGCAGGCCGCCCTGCTGTGGGAGCTGCTGCGCGCACACGCCGACGCGTCCCCGCTGCTGCTCGCCGTGGACGACGTCCACCTCGCCGACGCCCCCTCGTACCGCTGGCTCGTGGAGTCCGCCCGGCACGTGGACCGATTACGGCTGCCGATCCTGCTGGCGGTCACCGAGCGCAGCCAGTACGACGTCGACCCGCCCGCGCCGGGCTTCACCCACACCCTCTCGCCCGCCCTCGTCCACACCCACACCCTCGCCCCGCTCACCCCGGACTCGGCGGCCGAACTGGTGCGCACCCGGTTCCCGGCGGCCACCGGGACATGGGTCGACGACTGTGTACGGGCCGGTGCCGGCAGCCCGATGCTGCTGACCGCCCTCCTCGACGACCTCGGCGACCCGGGCCGGCACCCGGCTGTACCGGAGATGTCCGCCGCGCTGTACCCCGGCGCGTACCCGGCGGCCGTCTCCTGGTTGCTGGACAACGCGGGGCCCGGCACGGCGGAGGTGGCACGGGCACTCGCCGCCCTGCACGAGGGCTGGGACGGTCACCCGGGCGGCGGCCCCGGCTGTACCGCCGAGGGTCTGGGCCGGCTGCTCGCCGAGCTGGCGGACGCCGACCCGGCCCGGGTGACGGGCTGGCTCACCGCGATGACCGGCCTGGGCGTCCTCCGTTCCGGCCCGGACGGCCACACCCGGTACGCCCACCCCCTGCTGCGGGACGCGGTGCTCACCGGCGTGCCCGCTGCCCGGCGGCGCGCGGCACACCGGCAGGCCGCAGAGGCGATGCTACGCCGCGGCGCTCCCACCGAGACGGTCGCCCGCCAACTGCTGCTGTCCGGCCCGGTGGACGAGCCCTGGGCGTCGGGTGTGCTCCAGGACGCGGCCTCCCTCACCCTGCGCGACGGCCGGGCCGGCGACGCCGTCACCTTCCTGCGCCGGGCCCTCGACGAGCCGCTGCCCGACGAGCGCCGGCAGCGGCTGCTGACCGAGCTGGGCTCCCTCGAATGCGCCGGTCCGGGTACCGCGTCCGGGATCTCCCGGCTCACCGAGGCCCTGCGGCTGTCCGGCGCCCCGCGGGACCGGGCCCGCGCCGCCGTCGCCCTCGGCACCGCGCTGGCCGGACGCGGCGAGGCCCGTGCCGCCGTGGAGGTGCTGCGCACGGTGGACGACCAGCTCACCGACCGCCCCGAGCTGGCCGGCCTCCTGCACAGCGCCTCCGCCCTGCTCTCCGACCACGACCAGACCGTCCGCCGCGATGTGTACCGGCGGCTGTGGGACACCGCCGGACACTCGCCCGAGCTGGTCGGGCCGGCCACCCGGGCCCTGCTCGTACGGCACGCGGCCACCGCCGGGCTCACCTCGGCGCACGACGCGATGAAGCAGGTCCGCGCCCTGCTCGCCGAGCCCGCCGACCCGCTGACGGAGCCCTTCCTGCTGGGCACGGCCGCCGCGGTCGCCCAGTGGGCCGACGAACTCGACGAGGCGGACCGGCTCGTGGACCGCGGTCTGGCCGGCCAGCGCCCCGACCTGCTGCACCCGATGCACGAGGCGCTGCTCAACGTACGGGCCGACACCGCGGCGGCACGCGGCGCGTACGGGCAACTGCCCGCCGAGCCGCCCCTGACCGCGGACGCCGGACCCGCCAACGCGCACGCCCACACCTTGATCGCGCTCGTGGACCTGGGCCGCGCGGACGAGGCACGGCGGTTCGCGGACGGCTTCGACCTCCACGCGGCGCCCGACTCCTGGGAGCTGAACCGGTTCCTCTACGCGCGGGGCGTGCAGCGGGCCGCCGCGGGCGACGCGGCGGGGGCGCTGCACGACTTCCTGGAGTGCGGCCGCCGCCAGTCGGCCCGCGAGGTGGTCAGCCCGGTCGTCACCCCGTGGCGCTCGTCCGCCGCCGAGTGCCGGCTCCTCCTGGGCAGCCCCCGCGAGGCACTCGCGCTCGCCCAGGAGGAGGTGCGGCTGGCCCGGGTGTGGGGCACCCCCCGCACGGTAGGCCGCGCCGTGCGGGTGCTCGGCACGGTGACGGGGGGCCGGCGCGGTCTGGAGCTGGCCGAGGAGGCCGTACGACTGCTGCGGGACGCCGGCACCGGCACGGAGCGGGAACTGATCGCCGCGCTCGTCGCGCAGGGCCGGCAGCTGACCGCCACCGGGGACCGCGCCCGGGCCCGGGAAGGCCTGCGGGAGGCGGCCGAACGCGCCGAACGCCTCGGCGCACCGCGGCTGCGCACGCTCGCCGAGGAGGCCCTGCGCGAGGGCGGCGCACGTCGTGCGAGTGCCACCCGCACCGGCTCCGGCGCCCTCACCGGCAGCGAACGCCGCATCGCCCAGCTGGCCGCCGACGGCCGCACCAACACGGAGATCGCCGCCCTGCTGCACCTCGCCCGGCGCACCGTGGAGACCCATCTCACCCACGTCTACAAGAAGCTGGGCATCCGCCGCCGCGGCGAACTGCGCGAGGCGCTGAGCGGGGACCAGGGCCTCTCGTCCGGATGATGCCGGGACGCTAGCTCGCGGGCGGGGCCGGTGCGGCCGCCTTGGTGAGACCCAGCCGGTCGTCGGGGTCCCGGAGGCCGGCGGCCTGAGTCGTCAGCATGCGGCGGACCACCGGCTCCGGCATGCGGATCACCACCGGCGCCGGGAGGGTGATCTCCCGTACGGCGGTCGACGTGCGGCCGGACCGTACCCGGTTGGTCACCTCGGCCACCACCCTGAAGTAAGCGGGCGGTCGAGCGACACCGGACCCATTTGCCGCTCCCGCCACACCGGTACGTCAACTGCGGTTGACCACACGGTCCCGGTGCGGTCGCGGACGCCGGCCATCGGGGCCGACCGGGACGCGGCGTCGCCTCGTACACGCCGTACTCCTGCGTGAGTTGCAGCCGATCACCTGGGCCGGGACGAGCGCCCGGGCATGCCGTGGGGGCGGGTGATGTGGAGGAGATGTGTGGCGGACGACCTGTGATCCTTTCGTATATACAGTGCGTGTTAGCCTGCCCGCGGTCACGATCGATCACGTACGGGGGAGGCACGGTGGGCTCGGACGGCTACCAGGTCAAGGCAGGTATGACCGGCCAGGCCCAGCAACTCGACGACGCCGGAACGGACATGGACGGCATCAGCGCGGCCGTCAAGTCCCGCGCGAGTTACTCCTACGGCGATGCCGGCGGCGAGGACGCCGCGTCGGCGCTGAACGCGTTCGTCGACGCCTGGGAGGCGGAGGCCAGGACACTGGCGTCGGCGCTGCACGAGCTCGGCGGCAAGGTGCAGTTGGCCAAGAAGACCTACCACGGCACCGACGGCCGGGTGAAGGCGCACGCGGACAGCGTCCCCGCCGGCGGTACGAGCGGCCTCACCGGCACGTCGACGCAGGGCGGGCGCGCCTCGGCCCTGTCGAGCTACTGAGGAACGGCCGGTGTCCTTCTTCTCCTCCCCCCTCGACTCCCCTTCCTTCCGCCTCGCGTGGCTCGCCGGACTGTCCGAGAAGATGCTCGGTGCCGGGAGCAAGAACGACCTCCTCGACCTGATCGACGACGCCCTCTCGGTGCCCGCACCGGGCGGCGACCAGGGCGTGCTGGAGGGCCTGGCAAGGCTCTACCGCGGCCAGGTCGACCAGGTCGGCAGCGTCTTCGACCAGGTCGACCGGGTGGGCCGCAAGGGTCTGCCGGAGGTGTGGGTCGGCGACACGAGCGTCCTCGCCTCCGACGCGGTGAACGCCGCCGGGCGGTCCGTGACCCGGATGAGCGAGGCGTTCCAGGGGTGCGCGACGGTGCTGCTGACGCTGGCCGACGCGATCGGCGCCGCGCAGCGCAAGGACGAGCAGGGCCGCGGACAGTTGCTGGAGCAGAAGAAGACGCTCGGCGGCAAGGACGGTTTCTTCGACGACCTGCACGAGAACGACGAGGAGGAGTGGGACCGCAAGAACGCCGCCCACTTCGGCTCCTACGCGGTCGGCCTGATGCACGCCGCCGTCTCCGACGCCCAGGAGGCCACCCGCGTCGCGGCCCGGGACCTGAACAAGTGGGCCGCCGAGGCACGGGCCGGGAAGATGGGGACCAGCGAACTCACCGCCGTCGACAAGCTGATGCTCGCCGACACCGGCGTCGCGGGCGCCGACACCGAGCTGAACGAGATCCTCACGGCCGGCGACCTGGCGCGCGCGTCGGCACGTATGGACCTGCTGAGCCTCGACGACGAGACGGCCATGGAGCGGATGCTGGCCACGTCGGACACCCCGCAGGAGCGGGCCTACCTGATGAAGGCCCTAGCCGCCGGCCACAGCGTCGCCGAGATCGGGACCTTCCAGAGAAAGATCCACGGCAAGGACCCCGACTGGCTGCGCCGGCACCTCACTCCGGTGGTCACCGAGGCGGACAGCATGAACGACGAGGGCCTGGCGCCGGACGGTTCGAACATCAACACGGACTACGTGACGTTCGACGGCCAGCGATGGATCCAGGGCGGCGACGGCCACGAGGGCACCTGCGTGGCCTCGTCCACCGTCACCTCCCGCGCCATGGTCGACCCTCTGTACGCGCTCGGCCTCACCGGCGGCCCCGACGGGCAGCAGGACGACCCCGACGCCTTCAAACAGCGCCTGGTGGCCGAACAGCACCGGCTGCACACCGAAGGCGACGGCGGCGAGAAGTGGGGCGGCATGGGGCCCGAGGGGCAGGAACGGATCAACGACACCACCGTCGGCAGCGCCACCGGCACTGACTACGAGCGCCAGGACCTCAACAGCGCCGCCGACCGCAGGGCCGTCCTCACCGACGTCGAGAAGTCGGTGGCGCAGGGGCGGCCGGTGCCGGTCGACGTCTCGGGCAAGGAGGGCGCCCACGCGATGACCATCATCGCCCAGGAGGGTGACAAGCTTCAGGTGTACAACCCCTGGGGCTCGACCACCTGGGTCAGCGAGGACGACTTCATCAACGGCCACATGGGCAAGGCTTCCACCAGTGATCTCCCCAACGCGTACAGCGTCTATCTTCCGCGGTAGCAGGGGCGGTGCCGCGGTCGCGGCGACCGCGCTCCTCGCTCTCACCACGGGCTGCGGCTCGGGCACCGACGAACCGGCGGGCGGCTCCACGAGCACCGCGAGCCACCCGACGAGCCACCCGGTGAAGGACACCAGCATCACCGCCGAGCCGGGCGAACGCTTCACGCTCACCGTCGACCAGAACGCCTCCACCCGCGAGTACTGGTACCTGGTCGCCCCCGAGCCCGACAGCTCGGTGCTGGTCAGCCGCGGCCGGCACTACGCGTCGGAATCCGGCGACAAACCGGTGGACGGTGCCGGCGGCCGGCTCACCTTCACCTTCGAGGCCAAGGGCAGGGGAACCACCCGGTTCACGCTGCTGCACTGCACGTTCACCACCTGCCAGGGCAACACCTCCACCCGGCCCCCCGGGACGACCGGACCCTCCGCCACCCCGGCCACGGGGCCGGCCACCCCCTCCCGGGCCCCCGAGCGCATCACCTACACCGTCACCGTCGACTGAGCCGCGGCGGACCAGCCAGATGAGCCGAGACACCCGAGGCCCCGCCATGAACGACGACACCCCGTACCCCCCGGACCGCACGGACGACGAGCTGGCCCGGCTCGACATCACCGTCCTGCTGCGGTACGGCCTCACCGCCGAACCCGGCGCCCGGCGCACCGCCCTGTTCGGCGACGGCGCCGCGGCCGCGGCCGTCATCCTCGACCGCCTCGGCACCGAGCCCCGCTCGGTCGCCTTCCTCGCCGACACCGTGCGCGCCGGCGGACTCGCCCGCGCCGCGGAGCTGCCCGAGCCCCTGCCCCGCCGGGAGGCGGCCGCCGTCGTACGGGAGTGGCTGCGGGCCGGCACCGAACTCGCGGGCGGCATCCCCGCCGACGACACCGCGGCCACCTGGCTGCACGCCGTCGCGACCATCATCGAACTGAAGCGGCTGACCCGGGCGCGGGGCGGCAGCAGGTGACCCGACGCCGACGGGTCAACCGCCGGCTGTAAAGTGACCGCACGCCTTTGACCTGCACCGAGCAGGCAGGGAGCCGACCTCTTGGAGCACTGCATGCTGCGCACGATGTTCAGGTCCAAGATCTAGCGGTTGGGTGTTTTTGCAGGTCGGAGCCCTGATGGCGACCTCCAGGTCAGCAAGTGGTCAGCATCAGGTCGGACAGTGTCCGGCTTGCTGACCCGCACCCGGGCAGGGCCTGCTGCGCTGCCCGGCGCGTGAAGCCAGTCGTCGCCAGGAGGCGTTTCCTCGGCCTCGGTGGCCCGCTGCGCTTCATCCGTGAACGATTGCAGGAGCCTGGAGGCGGCTCGGGCTGCCATCACGGCCCGCCTAGGCGGTCAGGTCCTCGAAGATGTGCCGCCCTGCCAGGACGGACCCTGTGCCCTTGCTTCCCACGCGAGTCTGTCGAGCGAGGTGAAAACCGTCAACCAGCCTTGGACGCGTCGCCCGTGTCTCGGGGGAGATCTTCTAGCCTGGCAAGAACTCCTTCAGACAGCGCCTTGAACTCCTTGAAGCAGGTTTTCACGTATTGTTGGGTGCTGCCGAGTGCACCGTCAGCCGGCCTCAGATCGAACATGGGCTTGCGTGCGTCGTGCGCGAGGGGCATCAAACTGCGGTAATTCCTCATGGTGGCAATGCGGTGGCTATCGTCCCCTCGCGAGGGCGGGGACTCACCGAGGACTGCTGAGGAATAGACCCAGGGAATGCGCTGGAGCCATCGCTCGTACGCCTTGACTGGTCTGTCAAGTCGCATTTCTGGCTGCATGATGACGTAGCCCAGCGGCTGCATGCTCGCGCCAGGGGCGGAGATGGTATCGGGCACCCTGGGCAGGACAAGGGACTGCCAGTCGGTGCGCCACTGGCGCAGCGTCGGACCCAGGTTGCTCAGACCCTTCAGGGAGAACAGGTCCGCGGCCAACGGCATTAGCACTGTGTCAGCTGAGATTAGGGCGGCCCGGTTGATGGCACCCAGGTTGGGGCCGACGTCGATCAGGACGATGTCGGCGTCCACGGACCGCGCCGCCTGCTCGATGATGCGGTGGAACGACGTGGACGTGCGAATGGCCGCGACGTCGCCTGCATAGGCGCGTGACCATTCATTGGACAGTTTGTCCTCGAAGCGGCTCAGGTCGAGACTGCCCGGCAGCAGCCATAGGTCCGGCTGGAGCCGCACCGGCTCGACGACCGCGATGTCACCGGTGCCCTCCAGAATGGGACGGACGGCGTCGGCAATGGTCTGACCGCTACGCACCCGACCCGTGCCCGGCAGACCCGCCATGGCCGCGCCTTGGTCGATGAGCTCGGAAGGGTTTTCCCACAGTTCCTCGATCTCTGTTTCCTCCAGGCACATGGACGTGAGGTTGGCCTGAGGATCGAGGTCGACTGCCAGCACACTTAGGCCGAGTCGCCTGATCATGTGGGCGAGGTGGTAGGTGAGGGTCGTTTTGCCCACCCCACCTTTGTTGTTGAACAACGCGATCGAGGTCATGCGGCTCTCCGGATGACGACAGCCCAGGACGTGTCGTCGACCTGGAACTCGGCGGGTGGGTTTCCATTGGTCTCTAGCGCCTTTTTCACCCGGCCAATACCCCGGCCGAACCGGTTCACGTAGCCGAGGCCCTTCATCGCGGCGGCCAGGGAAGGATTGCGGTAGTCGGTGACCCGGTCGAAGTTGTCGTTCCGGACCTGCCCGAAAGGCCCGCCGGGGTTGGTGACCTCGATGCGGTCGTCGAACCACACGATGCGGGTCGGCGCGTACGAGGTCTCGTAATTTCGGTGCATGAGGGCATTCATGCAGAGTTCGCGCAGTGCTTCCAACGGATAGTCTGGGCGGGGCGTCTCGCGGAAGCCGTCCTCCACGAGGCGAGTGCGCAGATTACTCCGCAGAAGGGGTTCGAGCCGGGCCGACAGTCCCACCAGGTTCTGACGCAGTTCCTGCTCGTCCGCGACGGGGGCGTCGAGGTCCATGCCCTGATAGCGGACGAACTGGAGGTACGCCCCGGGAATGTGGCTTCCGGGGTCGAGACCGACGGTGAGTAGGCCGAGCACGGTCGGCGCACCGTCCGGCGTCATGAGGTGGAGTGACGACAACTGGAGGTTCACGGGACGGCCGTTCTCCTCGATCACCTCGGGCGCGACCATGGAAGGCAGGTACGACTGCCGGAACAGGTCAAGGTCTAGGTCTTCGAGGCGGGTGAGAGGCAGCGGGCGTGTGTCGAACGGGATGTCCTTGGCGCGACGACGCTCCGCCAGCACGCGCTCGTCCTCTCGGCTCGCCCTGCGTGTGGTGGGGCCGGGGCGGACCCAGATAACGCCCTCGAACCGGACTGGCGGGGTGGCGCATGCCTCGACATGAAGGCGGATGACCGGCTTCCCCCGAAAGACGGCCCTATCGACGGTAAGGGACGGGCGGTCGAGGATGCGCCCGTCGTCCCGCAGCTCGGTGAGCTGAAGCAGTGCTCGGTCGCTCAGGTCGACGCCGTCGACAGGATGTCCCTTGTCATCGACACCGATGAGGACGTCGCCACCACCGTGGCCGCCCAGATCGTTGGCCATGGCGCACACCGCGTTTCCGATGGCGTCTCCGCGTTTCCCCTCGCGTTTAGCGGTGCGTTTGAACTCAAGGGACGCGGACTCCTGCGTGCCCAGGAGGTCGGCAAGATCCGTTCTGTTGTCGCTCACGGTGTCCATTGTGCCGTGCGGGGTGCGCTGCTCGGCCCTAATCCAAGCCATGCGGCGGATCACGGCCGGTGCCTGTGCGCCTCCTGATCTCCGCCCACGGTTCTGCGGGAGGGCGGGCGAGGCTCCGCGCTCCAGCGGTCGGCCAGTACGTCAGCCAGGAGTAGGCCGCGGCCGATCATGGTCATCGCGTCCGGGGCAGCGGTAGCCAGCATCAGATCGAGGGGCGTCCGGGCTTTCTGGCCTGCTTCGGCGTCCGTTCCCCCGGTAGCCGTAGGCGGCGAAGAGCACGACCGGTTTGAGCTGGGCGAGGTGGTTCGAGGCGCCATAGCCAAGGCTGCAGGCCGATCACGGCGCACTGACCTACAGCGGATCCGGGGCGAGCGCGACGACGCCGCTGAGGATGCGTAAGCTGGGAGGGATGCGTCCGATTTGCCGGCCGAGATGATGACTTCTTGGCAGGCAGAGTCCGGCCTTTCCATGAATCCCGTAGCCGTGGACTCGGTACATCTGCGGTGGTCCGCGCCCGCGCTTTCTCGGTCCGATTGAGTCCGCCGCAGTCCGGCATCTGAACATGTGCGTGAGAGCGGGGCCTGGAACGCGATAGAGGTACTTACAGACGGCGGTACGTCTTTCCCTCGGGTTGCGCAGGATCTCCCTCGTCCTCGATGGGGAACTGATGACCGCGCAGCCGGTAGACCATCTCGTCCGGCGCAGCCTGCATCCGTGCCTGCCGCCAGGCCGCATCGAATGACAGGTGGCCGCCCGCTTCGCGTCGCAGGCGAAGCGCACGCCAGGAAGAGAGAGGGTCCAGGAAGATCCGCCACAGGGCCAGGCTCATTTGCGCCGCCCTTCCGCGGCACCAGGAGAAGGGACGGAGGAGTCGTCCGACGCGTCATCGCCCTTGAGTTTCTGGAGCGCATCGCAGAGCGCAAGCATGGCCCGGTTCTGCAGCTCAATGTCGTTGAAGCCCTGGCCGACCTTTTCCCACTGGTCGAGCATGGGCTGCCACCATTCGTCAGCCGCGACCATCCACCGCGACAGGCGCTGCCATTCGGCAACCTGCTCAGCGCCCGGCCAATCGCCCTGCCGCTCGATCCGGTCGAGCACGAAGAGGTCGGGCTGCTCGTACAGGTTCGTGCGTAGGAACCGCAGCCGCCGTACCCGTGCCTCGTCCGCCTGCTGCTGAGCAAGATCCTCCCGTGCGCTCTTCGAGAGCGCCAGTTCCACACGGGCAGCCAGACACCGGTACTCGGTGGCGCGGGTGTGTTCCGAGGCGCCGAGCTCGGCGTTGATGGTGTCCTGCGCGGTGCGCACCTCTACGGCTGGGAAGAGCTGCGCGACCTCGCCGGCCCGCGCTAGGCTCCGGCTGAGTACGAGGTCTTCGAGATTGGGCCGGGTCCGTAGCGCGGGGCGCCACTCGATCGTGAACGTGGCCTCGAAATGGATACCGGGGGTGTCACTGCGGAGCATCCGTGGCTGGGTGCAGTGGATCGTGCGGGCCCGGCGCTGCCAGAACCACCTCACGCCGGATCCCTGTTGAGTTGAATCACCGTGCGGACGCGCGGGTCCACGAGACGGTCCCAGAAGTCGTTGGCCGCGTTCGTCTCCCCGTCGACTGAGACGTGCTCCAGTGCCTGCATCAGGCTCACGGAAGCCTTGAAGATCTTCTGGCCGCGCAGGACGGGCAGCAACCCGTCGCGGACGCGGGCGTAGGTGTCGGGGTCGGCCGCCGACTGCCTGATCCATGCGGTGAGGCGGTTGATGGCGTCCGGCGCCCTGGCGATGTCCCCCAACAGGTCCTGCAGTGCCCGCTTCACGTCCACTTCGGACGGGACTTCATCGGACAGCAGCCACGGGGTGGTAGTGCCCGGCACGGACATCAGGGCCAGGAAGGCCGCAGTGCCTGCACCTTGAGATCGACCCGACTGCTGCCATGCGCGCACCTCGGCGATGAGCCGGGCCACCCCGGCGGGGTGCTGCGCCTGCTCGACGAAGGCTTTGACAGCCTCAGACCAGGCTGATTCGTGCCCGCTGTTGGCGGCTCGCCGCAGCCGGACCATAGCCATCCTGGCCTGAGAAGACGTGACATCCGGGGAGTTCAGGACCTGTCGGCAGGCGGTCACCACCGTAGTCGCACGTTCCTTGCCTGATGCCCAGCCGTACAGAATGCCCCACGCTTGGCGGCCGATATGCTCGTCCTGCACTGCCTGGACCAAGAGGGCGCTGAGGAGTTCCTCCTGCACCGGATAGGTCTGGGTGCCGAGTTGTACGAGGTGGTTGAGGTTCCCGTGCCGCAAGGTCAGAGCGGCGATGGCATCCACGACATGCTCGCTCGCCTCGCTGCCGTCCCCGGACATAAGCCACTTCAGTAAGGGATCGCGCATGACCTCATAGTTGTCCTAGACGTAGGTCAGGACGGCCCTGCCGTAGCCTGGTTGATCGAAGACGACCTCGTCGTGGCTGCCAACTCCGGCGCCGGCATCGACGACACGGCGGCGCAACCCGCGGCTGGCGAACGCTGCACTTGTCGTCGAGGCGAAGCCGCTCCCGCCGGCGGCGTCGGCGCTGATGATTTGCTGCAGGTCCCTTGCGGCTCTGGCCACTACGGGCATTGGAGCGGATTGGTGCACAGCGAGGGCCAGGAGGAGGCAGCGGTCCTCCAGCGGCAGCGACGTGTCCTTGCCTCCGTGCACGGAGACCGTCTCTCCGAACAGGATGTCGAGTTTGTCCCGCCAGTCAGACAGGGCGGATGTGACTCGTTCGGCAAGCCCGGCATCAAGCGCGGACCACGACGATGGGACGTCCATGGGGAGCGAGGAATCGGTCAGCCGCTCGTGTTCCCGCCACGCGAGCACGACGGAGTCCGCCATGCGGACCGCTTCCACGGCATCGAGACGGCTTAGCGAAGCCTTGGTCTTGTCGACGGAGTGAAGGTAGGCAATCAGGCCGGGGACCTTGCGAGCCCGCAGCCGGGCCTCCACGACACTCTGGGCCGGCGGCGGCTCGTTGAGATGGACGACGTGAATGCCTGACTGGACCGCGATGTAGTGATCAGTCCAGAGGTCCTTGGCCACGTTCAGGACGAGGTAGGAGCCCAGTCTTTCCAGAAGCCCGGCATGCTCTTCGAGCATGGTGAGAAAATCGGCCGAGACCCGGTCGTTGTCGGGGTCCTTGAGGTCGACCTGGTAGGCGTGGCGTTCCTCGGCGGGAAGCCAGCCCACTTTGGGCGTCTTCCAGTCCGCGTCCAGTTTCACGATGTCGGTGTCCTCGTCCGTGTGCCGGGCGAGGAGGTGCAGGGCTAGGGTGGTCGATCCGTACGACCGAGGGGCGACGATGATCAATACGTGCTTTCGCGGGTGTAACCCCGCCGGATCCAGAGCCTGCTGCCACGTCTCGGCCCATTGGCCTTCGCGGACGATCGGCTCCTGCTTGATCCGGTGACGAGGAAGAGTGGGGCCTTCGAGGATTCCCTGCTTGCGGGTCTCGTTGATGATCCTGTCGGCGTGGTTGACGAAAAACTCCGGACGGTTCACCGTGATCGGCGTCGGCCTGGTGTCCGGTACGGGGGGCACGACGAAGGCTGCCGGGTCGACCCGGCCTCCACCAGCGGCCTCCGTGCCTTCAGTAGCGTTACTGCTTGGGTTTGGCGGCCACGGAGCCATGCCGTCAGCTCCCTTCAACGGAGACTCGGGCTCGCCGGGAGGGCGGGGCGGAAAAAGGGGACGATCATCGGACATGCGCTTTCTGGTTTCTTTCGAGGCGGCAGGGGTGCTACGGGCACAGGCAGGGTCAGATCCGGCGCCGGTCGATGCGCATCGTCCCGACCTTGTTGATCACGGTGGTGTCGGTCATTTCGCCGTTGAACTGGAAGACGGCGCCGGGCGGGTTATTTGGGCCGGCCGACGGCGTCGGCGCAGCTGTTCCACCCCCACCTCCGAGCGGTTCCGGGTTGATGAGCGGGGCGACGGATTGCGGTGTCATCTGAGGTACGAACAGCCAGCACGGCTCCTCGAACGCCTTGCCGTGCACCCGCGCCGTGGCGCGGAGGAAGCGTTCCTCGTCGAGGTCCGGCGTGCGTCCCGCACGGACGGTCCGCCGGAACGCCGACTCTGAGACGACGGCGGCCAGAAAGCCGCCCCGGTGCTCCCGGGCCACGGTGAGGCCGGCGCGCACGACCTGGCTGTCGAGCAGTCGGCAGACCTCGTTGATGGCGTCGCCACGGTGGTCGGGCAGGGAGAGCGGTCCGACGTGCACAGCGGCACGCAATCGGATCGCCGGTGCGCTGGCGAGTCGTTCACGGTCGTACCGGACGAGCGCTGTGTGCAGGTGTTCCAGTAGCGGGTCGACCAGCCGTGCGATGTCCTTGGCTGGCATGACGAAGATGGCCCCGTCACCGGTGTCCTTGAACGTACCGGGCCGGTCTCGTGGGTCCTGCAGCCCAACGTGGGCCAGCACATTGGTGAGGACGTCGTCCAGGTCGGAACGGACCGGTGCCATCTTCGCTTCCCGGATCTGGCTGTAGCCCTGCATGTCCACGGCCAGGAGTGCCTGCTCCGGAGGCACTTCGACGGACGAAGGTGAGGCAAGGGGCATGCTGTCACCGACCTTTCGGTCACGACGGAGGAATCGAGTGCCCCATGCTGATCGGCCCGGGCGCGCTCTGGTGCCCACTACTGGGCACCACCCGGGTGCGGCCGGTCACATCGTGCTGCGGGCGTGGGCCGCGATCGATGTAATGTCGTGGATCAGGAGTCCGCCACCCGGATCCGTCTCCAGCCAGCCCTCTTCCCGCCACGGCTTGATCGCCGCACCGACGGCGTTGCGGGACGCACCGATCATCTGGGAGAGCTCTTCCTGAGTCAGTCGGACACTGACCGCTGGCTGATTCGTCGAAGCCGCATCCACAAGCCGGCGCAGGGCGCCGGCCAGGCGTACGGGAACACATGCGGTGGCGAGTTCGAGCCTGACGGCCTCGGACTCCCTGACCCGCGCGATCGCATGGCGCAGCAACGGGTTGAGCAGGCTGTTGCTCTCGACAAAGGAAAGAAAATCGGGGGCCGGAATGAGGTGCACGTGGCAGGATTCCGCGGCGATCACAGAAGCCGAGCGGGGCTGCGCATCAAGGACGGCCAGTTCGCCGAGCAGCTCACCAGGGCCGCGTACCGCGAGCAGGGCCCGTTCCCCATTCGACCCCGTCAGTGCCACGAGGGTCGACCCCGAAGCTAGAAGGACCACATGGGTGCCGGGATCCCCCTGCCGCAGGAGGACACTGCGGGCCGGGCGCACCCGCATGGGGGCGAGGCCACGCAGCTGCGACCACAGACTCTCGCCGATCACTGCCATGTGCGAGTGATACATATCCCCCCAAACGTAGGGACCAACTCATATAGGGTGAGATTCTCAGGACGCGAGGAAGGTGAGCAACAGGACCAATCCGGCCACACTGATTGCGGCCACGGTTAGATCGACGGCCACCTTGATCGCCCGGAACTTACGGCGCGCGAGGGTGGTCAGAGCGGCCTCACGTTCCGGTAACTCGTTGCAGTTCGCCGGGCGTCGCGGGACGGGTGCCGACGAGTGCCTGCTTGCGCTACGTCCGCCGACGAACTCCTCCCGCCAAACGAGCCCGTCGTCCTTCGGGAAGATGGGGCGCAGGGCCATCAGTGCCGATACCAGGGCTGCCCCGAGCAGTGTGCCCACCAGCGCCATGGCCACGCTGAGCATGCGCGACGAGTTGACGGGTGTGGACAGTGCCGTCCCCGCCGTGATCGCAAGTAGTGCACCGGTGACTCCGCTCAGTGCAGTTGCTTTCGTATCCGCACGCTGCACCTCGACGAACATCCTGTCTTCGCCACTCGGGCGCACACCGGTTGTCGTTGAGACGTGCAGTGGGACGTTCTGCGGCTCGGATGCTTCCACTGCCTTCTCCTTTTCGTTGCCTTGCGGCTTGGAGTAGCAGTCTGGGCAGGCGGCCGGAACGCAACTGCCCACCAGGTGGCAGTGGTCGCGATCGATCGGTCACAGTCGGGAGCCGGGAGCGGATGCAGCCCGGGCTGCCGGGTGCGTTGAACGACTTCTAGGTCGATGCGGAGAGTGGCTCCATGCTCGACGAAGCGCATACCTGGCGCATCGTCAGGTAAGTCAGCATCTGGTCAGCATCAGTTCCCGAACATCCTGAGAGGCTGTCCGAACGGGCGTCTGGTCGGTGGCGCCACAACAGCCTGGTTGGCGCCGAAGCCCAGGCAGGAGCCCTGTCACCAATGACAAGCGATGTTCCTCATAATCGTCGACTTCGACGCGTGCCCGTGTAGAGTGAAGACCGCCCTTGACCTGCACAAAGCAGGCAGGGAGCCGTCTTCCAGGAGTCCAAAGTGCTGCGCACGATGTTCAAGTCCAAGATCCACCGCGCCACCGTCACCCAGGCCGACCTGCACTACGTGGGATCGGTGACCATCGACGCCGAGCTGCTCGACGCCGCCGACCTGCTGCCCGGGGAGCTGGTGCACATCGTCGACGTCACCAACGGCGCCCGGCTGGAGACGTACGTCATCGAGGGCGAGCGTGGTTCCGGGGTCATCGGGATCAACGGGGCGGCGGCCCACCTCGTCCGTCCCGGCGACCTGGTGATCATCATCAGCTACGCTCAGGTCACCGACGCCGAGGCACGCGAGCTGCGGCCCCGGGTCGTGCACGTCGACGCCGGCAACCGGATCGTGTCCCTCGGCGCCGATCCGTCGGAGCCGGTACCCGGCTCCGACCAGCAGCGCAGCCCCCAGGCCGTCCAGGCCTGACCGGCCGCGCGGACCACGACCAGGAGCGTGCCCATGGGTGACACCGAGATTCGTGACGACCGGGCGGCCGGCCGCCTGGAGGCCCTCGGCGGCGGTGAAGTCGTCGGCCGCATCGAGTACTTCGTCCTGGAGTCGCCCGCACGCGCCCTGGTCCCCGTCCACACCATCGTCGAGCCCGCCCACGAGGGCAAGGGCATCGCCGGATCGCTCGCCCGCGAGCTGTACGCCCTCGCCGAGCGCGAGGACGTCCCCGTGGCCCCGCTGTGCCCGTACGTCGTCAAGTGGGCCGAACGCCACCCCGACGTCGCCCCGCCGGCCGACCCGGAACTTCTGTCGGCCGCGAAGGACTGGCTGCGCGCGCACCCGGGACGGTTCTGAGCGGGCCGGCGGTTCCCGTGGTCCCGGCCACCCACCTGGACCCGTTCGGTGCTGCCGTCGGGTGAGTGCCGGGCCGGTCGTCGGGTAGGCGGGGGACAAGTCCAGAGGCGACGCTTCGTGACTGCCGGAGGACAACACCGATGACGAACCCGTATCCCGACCCGGTTCCGCCCGGTCCGACACCCGGCCCGGGCCCGACCCCGCCGGATCCGTACCCCAGCCCGGTCCCGAACCCCGAACCGAGCCCCCAGCCCGCCCCGCCGGGCCCCGGTCCGGAACCGGCACCGCCCGCGCCGGGCCCCGACCCGACCCCGCCGCCGGTTCCGCCCCACCCCGGCCCGCCCGGGCCACCGGACCCCTCCCCGTCCCCGATCCCGCCGGGCCCGGAACCGGTGCCGAACCCCGAACCAGGTCCACCCCTCACCTGACGACACCTCGGCACGCGTCGGCGCCTTCGCGGGCGTGGGGAACCGGGCGGCCCGAGTGGCCCGAGTGGCCATCGTCAGGCGGCCGCTCGGTTTCCCGCAGGCGAGCTTTCGGCCTGCGGGAGGGCCAGCGCCGGCCTGCCGTCGTCATGGAGTCGCCGGCCCGGCCGCCGGCCCGCCTGCCGCCGGCCCGCCTGCCGCGGCGCGTGCCGCGGTCGCGTCACGGCCGTCGCGCCCCGCCATCAGGCGAGCGGTCCCGCATCGAGCGGCGGCCGTATCGCCGTCCCGCCCCGTTCCGCCCGTAGGAATCCGGCGCAGCGGCGCAGCGCTCCGGCGCCGCCTCCGTCTGCGCTCAGCCCCGCGGTCACCCCTACCGTCGACGACCACCCGACCCCGCCGGTGCGCACTCTCCCCACCCGGGCCGCTCGCCCAGCGAGTACTTGGCACCCCCGTAGGTAGGCGGCACCCCCCGTAGGTACGCGGCCCCCGGCCGGTTCGCGGCCCCCACTGACAAACCCACCCCACGACCGCGCCCCCGTTGACGCGCCCCCGTTGACGCGCTCCCGGTCGACAACCGAGCCTCCCGTTGACGCGCCCCCTGAACCACCCCCCGACCCCGCCCCCTAAGCCGAAACCTCAGACCGATCCCCGCCCCACAGCGTGTGGAACGCGCCCTCCCGGTCCACCCGGCGGTACGTGTGCGCGCCGAAGAAGTCGCGCTGGCCCTGGGTCAGGGCGGCCGGCAGGCGTTCGGCGCGCAGGGCGTCGTAGTAGGCCAGCGCCGCCGCGAAGCCCGGGGTCGGTACTCCCTGTCGTGTCGCCGCGACGAGCACCTCGCGCCAGTCGTCCTGCGCGGCGGCGATCTCCCGTGCGAACGTCTCGTCCGACAGCAGGCTCGGCAGGTCGGACCGGGCGTCGTACGCGGCCCGGATGCGGTCCAGGAAGGCCGCCCGGATGATACAGCCGCCGCGCCAGATGGAGGCGACCTCACCGAGGTCGATGTCCCAGCCGTACTCCTCGCTGCCCGCGGCGATCTCGTGGAACCCCTGCGTGTACGACACGATCTTGGACGCGTACAGCGCCTGTTCGACCCGGTCGGCGAAGGCCGCCGCATCCGACTCGCCGAGGGGCGTCGGCTTCGGACCGGCCAGCCCCCGCGAGGCCTCCCGGAGCGCCGCGTGGCCCGACAGCGAGCGGGCGAACACCGCTTCCGCGATGCCCGACACCGGCACGCCCAGGTCCAGGGCGATCTGCACGGTCCAGCGGCCGGTGCCCTTCTGCTCGGCCTGGTCGACGACGACGTCCACGAACGGCTCACCGCCGGCGTCCACGTGGGACAGCACCTCGGCGGTGATCTCGATCAGGTAGGAGTCGAGCCGGCCGGTGTTCCAGGTGCGGAAGATGTCGGCGATCTGCGCGGGGGAGTATCCGGCGACGTCGCGCAGCAGCTGGTACGCCTCACCGATCAGCTGCATGTCGGCGTACTCGATGCCGTTGTGCACCATCTTCACGAAGTGCCCCGCACCGTCCGGGCCCACGTGGGTCACGCACGGCGCCCCGTCGGCGGCCTTGGCGGAGATCTTCTCCAGCATCGGGCCCAGCGACCCGTACGACTCGACCGACCCGCCCGGCATGATGCTCGGCCCGTGCAGCGCGCCCTCCTCACCGCCGGAGATGCCCGTGCCGACGAAGTGGATGCCGTGCTCGCGCAGTTCCCGCTCCCGGCGGCGCGTGTCCGCGAAGTGCGCGTTGCCGCCGTCGATGATCATGTCACCGGGCTCCAGGAGCGGAGCGAACTCCTGGATGACGGCGTCCGTCGGCTCGCCCGCCTTGACCATGACGACCAGGCGGCGCGGGCGCTCCAGGGCCGCCACGAAGTCCTTGGCGGTCTCGGCCGCGACGAAGTCGCCCTCGTGCCCGAACTCCTCCACCAGCGCCCGGGTGCGCGACACCGTACGGTTGTGCACGGCGACCGTGTAACCGTTGCGCGCGAAGTTCCGGGCGAGATTGCGGCCCATGACCGCCAGGCCCGTGACACCGATCTGCGCTGAAGTGCTCATACCGCCTGCTCCCTGGTTGCCTCGTGACTACGGCTCCGTCAGTACGGGCCCTCGCTCATCCTGACGTGCCGCTACGGCGAGCGCACTTGCGACCCGCCACGCATGTGTACGTGGCGACGGCGCCTTCCGCCTCACTCACCGGCCCGTCTGCCCGGGCAGGGGACGTTACCGGCCACTCTCCGGAACCGGGCGGCCGAAATCGCGTCTTGTCATGGCCAGTTCGCCGCACTTACTTTTGCCCCTCCTGACGCACCTTCTGACGCACCTCTGACGCACCTCCTGACGCATGCCGAGGGGACTTCGGACATGGCCGCACGCGGCCGGCACCGCCGGTACCAGCCGAACAGGATCAACCGCGCATCACTCACCGTCACGGCGGGCGGTGCCGGCCTCGCGATCCCGCTGGTCGCCGCCGGCACCGCGAGCGCCGCCGACGTGGCCACCTGGAACAAGGTCGCCGCGTGCGAGTCCAGCGGGAACTGGAGCATCAACACCGGCAACGGCTTCTACGGCGGCCTCCAGTTCACCCGGTCCACCTGGGAGGCGTACGGCGGCACCCACTACGCGGCGCGCGCCGACCTGGCCACCCGGGACCAGCAGATCGCCGTCGCCGAGAAGGTCCTCGACGGACAGGGGCCGGGCGCCTGGCCCGTGTGCTCGGGGTCCGCCGGGCTCACCCGCGGCGGCGGCAGCCCCGACGTGCGCACGGAGACCGTCTCGACCCACCCCGCCCAGTCCCGCCCCTCGTCCGGCTCCGTAAGGGACGTACGGGACGTACGCCCGCAGACCACTCCGCAGTCCCGCGCGGGCCGCGCCGAGATGTACACGGTGGTGCACGGCGACACGCTCTCCGGCATCGCCGGCGACCACCAGGTGCGGGGCGGCTGGCGCACGCTGTACGCGGGCAACCGCACGACGATCGGCACCGATCCCGACCTGATCGTGCCCGGCCAGCGGCTCAGCCTGAGCGGCACCCGCACCCGGACCGCGCCGCCCGAGGCCCCGAGGAAGAAGACGCCTCCGCCGCATCGCACCACGCACCACCCCGGCACGCCCCCGACCCGGCACGCGCTCGTCGCCCCGGTGACCGCGTCCGTCGGCACCGGCTACCACGTGGCCGGTTCCCACTGGTCGAAGGGCTACCACACCGGCGTCGACTTCCTCGTGCCCACCGGCACCTCCGTGAAGGCGGCGGCGGCCGGGCACGTGGTGTCCGCCGGCTGGGGCGGCTCGTACGGCTACCAGGTGGTGCTCCGGCACGCCGACGGCCGCTACACGCAGTACGCCCACCTGTCGGCGATCTCCGTGCGGGCCGGCCAGAGCGTCGGCGCGGGCCAGCGCCTCGGCCGCTCCGGCGCCACCGGCAACGTCACGGGCCCGCACCTGCACTTCGAGGTGCGGACGGGTCCGGGCTTCGGCTCGGACATCGACCCGCTCGCCTACCTCCGGGCGGGCGGCGTCAGAATCTGACACGCGGCACGGCAGTGGGCGCGGCACCACTCACCGGTTCGCCGCACTCGCCGCACGCGCGTCAGGAACCGACGCGCGTGCGCTGCCGGTCCAGTACCGGCAGCGGCACCCGCACGCCCCCGCGCAGCGGCGTGTACGGCGCGGGCAGCGCACCGCCGGGGTCCGTCCCGCTGCCGCCCGAACCCGGCCCGGGAAGCTCACGCGGAGCCGGCCCGGCCGTCCCGGCACCGGGCTCCACCGTGCGCTGCCGCGGTACGACGACGAGCCCCTCCGCCGCGTCCCGCACCGACGCGCCCCCGGCGGACGACGACGTCCCGGCGAACGCCCCCACTACCGGAGCCGCCTCGGCGAGCGCCCGCACCCCCGCAGCCGTTTCGGCGAGCGCCCTCACGCCGGGAGCGGTCTCGGCGGACGCCCGCCCGCCGGGAGCCGTCTCGGCCGATGCGCCTTCAGTCGCATCCTCTTCGGTGAACGCCCCCATACCCCCAGCCACCTCGCCGAGCACCGCCCCGCCGGGCACCGCCCCGCCCGGCACCGATGTGCCCCCCATCCGTTCCGTCGTCAGCATGACCAGGCCGCCCGCCGTCACCACCGCGCAGGCCAGCGCGAGCACCGTGCCCGTGCCGCCGTGGCGGAACGTCTCGCCGAACATCAGGACGCCCACCACGGCGGCCAGCACCGGGTTGACGACCGTCAGCGTGGCCAGGGGAGCGGTGAGTCCGCCGCCCCGGTAGGCGGCCTGGGACAGCAGCACGCCGGCGGCCGCGAACAGGCAGACCGCCGCGAGCGAGGCCAGGTCGGCCGGGCCGAAGCCCTGGGTCCGGTCCACGGCGACGGTCTTGGTGAACACCGACGACATGCCGAACGCGATGCCGGACGCGGTGGCGAGCAGGACGCTGCGCATGGCCGGATGCCGGTGCGCGGCCAGGCCGGCGCACATCAGGGCCACCACCGCCCCGCCGGTGACCAGGGCGGCCGCCACCCGCTGGGCCGGGGTGAGGGAGTGGGCGCCGGAGGTGCCGACCAGGGACAGCAGCCCGGCGAGTCCCACCGTGGCCATGAGAGCGCCACGCCAGGCCGTGGCGCCCGCCCGGCGGCCGACGCACAGCGCGGCCAGGGGCAGCGCGAAGACGATGGTCAGCGCGCCCAGCGGCTGGACGAGGCTGAGCGGACCGCAGGCCAGCGCCACGACGTGCAGCACGCCGCCGAGACCGTTGAGCGCCAGCGCGCCCCACCAGCCCGGGCGGCGCAGCGGCAGATACGTTTCGTGCGGGGCGGACACCGCGACCTGTTCCTGCACGATGGCCCCGCCCGCGTAGGCGACGGCGGAGACGAGCGACAGGAGCACGGACAGCGCCAGGGCGCTCATCGGCGTCTGCCGCGCGTACGGCGGGGGTTGCGGACCCGGCGTGACGGGCGGTCGGCTTCCATGACGAACACTCTGCCGGGTGGCGCCGGCCCCGTCGTCGTACCTGAGGCCTCAATACGTCCTACTACCGATGGAGTAGGCACCCGGCCGGTCATCCTCTGGCAGGGTGAGGAACGATCCGGCCCCGCGCGGCCGGCCCGGGAACGCACCTGGTAGGAGTGGCTGTCGTGGACCTCGCCCCCGATCTCGCCGCGCTCCGCTCCCTCGGCGGCTTCTTCGTCCTGCACACCCTCCCGCCCCCGCCTGCGGCCGCGGCCGGGGGCGGCGGCGGCCCGCACCGGCTCCCGACCCTCGCCGAGGCCTACGACGGGGTGGCCCCGGACGGCCGCCATGACGCGCTGACGCTGCGTGTCGCCACCGTCGGGGCCCGGTTGCGGACCGCCGAACCCCGGGTCGCCGCCTCCCTCGCCCAGCAGGGGCTGGCCGCCCGGCTGTGGTCGGCCGCGCTGGGCTGCGCCGTGCTGTACGGCCGGCTCCCCTCCCTGGACCCGGGTCTGCTGCGCTGGGACCCTCTGGCCTCGGCGCCCGACGACCTGTGGCTCACCGGGGTGCGCGCGCTGCCCGGCGACGCGGGCACCGTCGCCGCCGCCGTCCTCGACGCCCACCTGGAACCCCTGGGCGCCGCCCTGCGGGCCCGCTACGGCGTCGCCGCCGGCCTCCTGCGGGGCAACGCCGGTTCCGCGCTCGCCGCGACGGCCCGCGAACTGGCCCGCTGGGCCCGCTCCCACGGCCGTACCGACGCCGCGGAACGGGCCCGCGCGCTGACCGGCGAACTGTTCACCCACCCCCTGCTGCGCGCCACCGGTGCCCGCGCCGGCACGGCCTTCCGCCGCCGCAGCTGCTGCCTGTACTACCGCGTCCCCGGTGGCGGACTGTGCGGTGACTGCTGCCTCACCCGCCTCCCGCGCTCTTCCCCGCGCGCCGCATCTGGGTGACCATGGGGGAGAACGTGCCACCGAGACCAGGGGGTTGTCGGGTGCGAGTGGGACTGCTGAGCCGGGAGTACCCCCCGGACGTGTACGGCGGCGCCGGTGTCCATGTCGAGTTCCTCGCCCGCGAGCTGGCCTCGCTGGTGGACCTGGAGGTGCACTGCTGGGGCGAGGGACGCGGCGACGGTGTGGTACGCCACCGTCCCTGGTCCGCCCTCGACGGAGCCAACGACGCGCTGCGCACCTTCTCCGTGGACCTGGCCATCGCCGCCGCCCTCGATGGCCGCGAACTCGTCCACTCGCACACCTGGTACGCCAATCTGGCCGGCCATGTCGCCAAGCTGCTGTACGGCGTCCCGCACGTCGTCACCGCCCACTCGCTGGAGCCGCTGCGCCCCTGGAAGGCGGAGCAACTCGGGGGTGGGTACGCCCTGTCGGGCTGGGCCGAACGCACCGCTATCGAGGCCGCCGACGCGGTGATCGCCGTCTCGGGCGCCATGCGGGAGGACGTCCTGTCCTGTTACCCGGCGCTGGACCCGGCCCGGGTCCACGTCGTGCGCAACGGCATCGACACCCGGCTCTACCGCCCCGACAACGGCACCGACGCCCTCACCCGGCACGGCATCGACCCCGCGCGTCCCTACGTCCTGTTCGTCGGCCGGATCACCCGGCAGAAGGGCGTCCCCCATCTGCTGCGCGCCGTACGGGACATCGACCCCGGCGTCCAGGTGGTGCTGTGCGCCGGCGCGCCCGACACCCCGGAGATCGACCGGGAGTTCCGCGAGTTGTTCGAGGAGCTGAGCCGGGCCCGGTCGGGCGTGTTCTGGATCCCGCAGATGCTGCCGCGCCCGGAGGTGATCCAACTCCTGACGCGGGCGGCCGTGTTCGCCTGCCCCTCGGTGTACGAGCCGCTCGGCATCGTCAATCTGGAGGCGATGGCCTGCGGCACGCCGGTCGTCGCGTCCCGGGTGGGCGGCATCCCCGAGGTCGTGGACGACGGCCGCACCGGCCTGCTGGTCGACGTGGACGACGGTTTCGAGTCCGGGCTCGCCGGCGCGCTGGACGCCGTGCTCGGTGACCCGGCGGCGGCCCGGCGGATGGGGGAGGCCGGACGGGCGCGCGCGGTGGGCGAGTTCGGCTGGGACGCGGTGGCCCGCCGCACGGCGGGACTGTACGAGGAGATCCTCAAGGAGGCTTAGTCCGGCCGGCTCGGGGCAACCATGGTTTCAACCAGGGCTGAGGGGAGCGGGCATGCGTCGTGGAGGGCCTTCCGTGCTCGGGATCGTGCTGGCGGGCGGCGAGGGCAAGCGCCTGATGCCGCTCACCGCGGACCGCGCCAAACCGGCGGTCACCTTCGGCGGCACGTACCGCCTGGTCGACTTCGTCCTGTCCAACCTGGTCAACGCCGACGTGCTGCGCATCTGTGTGCTGACCCAGTACAAGTCGCACTCGCTGGACCGGCACATCACCACCACCTGGCGTATGTCGAGCCTGCTCGGCAACTACGTCACCCCGGTCCCGGCCCAGCAGCGGCTCGGTCCGCGCTGGTACCTGGGCAGCGCCGACGCGCTCCTCCAGTCCCTGAACCTGGTCCACGACGAACAGCCCGATTACGTGGCCGTGTTCGGCGCCGACCATGTCTACCGCATGGATCCGCGGCAGATGCTCGCGCAGCACATCGACGGCGGCGCGGGAGTGACGGTGGCCGGCATCCGGGTGCCGCGCGCGCAGTCCTCGTCGTTCGGGGTGATCACGCCGGGGTCGGACGGGGTCACGGTGGAACGCTTCCTGGAGAAGCCCGCCGATCCGCCGGGCCTGCCGGACGACCCCGGGTGCGTGTTCGCCTCGATGGGCAACTACATCTTCACCACCAAGGCGCTGATCGAGGCGCTGCACCGGGACGCCGAGGACACGCAGTCCGTGCACGACATGGGCGGCTCGATCCTGCCCCAGCTCACCGCGCGCGGCGAGGCCCTGCTGTACGACTTCAGCGACAACCACGTGCCCGGCGAGACCACCCGCGACCAGGGCTACTGGCGGGACGTGGGCACCCTGGACGCCTACTACGAGGCGCACATGGACCTGATCGCCGAGCGCCCGGCCTTCAACCTGTACAACCGCCAGTGGCCCATCTACACCCACTCGTACCAGCTCTCCCCGGCCCGGTTCAACGCGGGCGGCATCGCGAGCGAGTCCATCATCAGCGCGGGCTGCCTGATCCGCGGCCAGGTCAGCCGTTCGGTGCTCTCACCCGGTGTACGCGTCGATCCGGGCGCGGTCGTCCAGGGCTCGGTGCTGCACGACAACGTGCACGTCGGCCGGGGCGCGGTGGTCCGTGGCGCGGTCCTCGACAAGAACGTGGAGGTCCCGCCGGGCGCGACCATCGGCGTCAACCCGGAGCGGGACGCCGAGTTGTACACCGTCTCCAAGGAGGGCGTCATCGCGCTGGGCAAGGGGCAGCGGGTCCCCTGACCGACGCCCCGTCAGACCGCGGTTCCCGCGACGCGTTCCGCGCCGTCCCGACGGCAATGCCCGGGTTCACGCCGTTCGCCCTTCACGATGCAGGCAACGATGTCGAACCTTCGGAGGTCATCCGACATGAGAGGGACCCGGCGCACGCGGCTGTGTCTGGCCGGGGTGATGGCGGCGTCCGCGCTGGTCGCCACCCCCGCCGCACGGGCCGCCCAGCGGACCGACGGCCACCTCACCGATCTGGTGAACCCCTTCATCGGGACCCAGAACGAGGGCAACACCTTCCCCGGCGCGGCCGTGCCCTTCGGCATGGTGCAGCTCTCGCCGGACACCGGGCACAGCACCGGCTACGACTACGCGCACGATCGTGTCCGCGGCTTCTCCCTGGTCCACCTGTCGGGCGTCGGCTGCCGCATCGGCGGCGACCTGCCCGTGCTGCCCACCACCGGTGACGTCACCGAGACGGACTACGCCCGGTACGCGGCGGCCTTCTCCCACGACGACGAGGAGGCGAGCCCCGGCTACTACCGGGTGGGTCTCGCCTCCGGCATCCGCGCCGAACTGACCGCGACCGCCCGCACCGGTGTGCAGCGCTACACCTTCCCGGCCACCCGCAAGGCCAATGTCCTGCTGAACGCCGCCCAGTCGCTGCACAGGCCCGTCGGCAGCGCGGTGGAGATCCTCGACGACCACACCGTGCGCACGGAGATCACCGGGCACGGCTTCTGCCGGGACACCGGCCCGTACACCGTCTACACGGTCACCCGGTTCAGCCGGCCCTTCACCGCCTACGGCACCTGGGACGGCCAGGACGTCACCCCGGGCGCCCGCACCGGACACGGTGGCGCCTACGTCCGCTTCGACACCACCGGGGACCGCACCGTCGAGGCGACCACCGCTCTGTCGTACGTCGACGCGCGGGGCGCCGCCGGGAACCTGCGGGCCGAGGGCGGCCGGCCCTTCGACGCCGTACGCCACCGTGCCCGCGAGGAGTGGGAGGACCGGCTCGCGGCCGTCCGCGTGCGGGGCGGCACGACCACGCTCCGCCGGACGTTCTACTCCTCGCTGTACCGGTCGTACCTCGCGCCGAACGTCGGCAGCGACGCCGACGGCCGCTACTTCGGCTGGGACCGCCGCCCGCACCGCGCCCGGGGCTTCACGTACTACCAGAACTGGTCGCTGTGGGACACCTACCGCACCCAGGCCCAGCTCCTCGCCCTGCTCGCCCCGCGCGAGGCCCGCGACATGGCCCGGTCGGTGGTCGCGATCGACGAGGACGGCGGCTGGCTGCCCAAGTGGGGCTACGGCCCGGTCGAGACGAACATCATGACCGGCGACCCGGTCACCCCGTTCCTGACCACCGCCTACCACATGGGGCTGCTGAAGGGCTTCGAGGAGCGCGCCTACCGCGCCCTGAGGAAGAACGCCGACGGAGTGCCGCCCGCCGCGTACCCGGGCGTCGGCCGGGAGGCCGAGGCCGAGTACCTCGCCCATGGTTTCGCGCCCTACGTCAAGGGCCGCCCGTACGCCAAGATGGGCGACTCCGACTACCACCACGGCGCCTCCGTCACCCTGGAGTACGCCCTCGCCGACGCCATGCTCGCCCAGATGGCCCGCGGTCTCGGCCACGACGCCGACGCCGCCCGCTACGCGGCCCGCTCGCGGAACTACCGCACCATCTTCGACCCGGCCACCGGCTTCTTCCGCGCCCGCGACTCCTCCGGCGCCTTCACCGGCCCGGCCGACCCCGCCCGGGGCACCGGCTTCCACGAGGGCACCGCCTGGCAGTACCAGTGGCTCGTCCCGCAGGACCTGCCCGGCGTGACCGGACTGATCGGCGGCACCCGCGCGGCCAACGACCGCCTGGACGCCTTCTTCGCCTACGACCGGCTGCTCGCCGACCCGGAGCGGACCGCCCGCGAGGTCTGGGTGCACGGCGACCCGTACGCCTACTACAACGCGGCCACATACAACCCGCAGAACGAACCGGACCTGATCGCTCCGTACACGTACCTGTCCACCGGGCAGCCCTGGAAGACCACGGACGTGGTGCACGCGGCGCTGACCCTGTTCACCGACAGCCCCACCGGCATCACCGGCAACGACGACCTCGGCACGATGTCCGCCTGGAACGTCCTGTCGTCCATCGGGCTCTTCCCGGTCCAGCCCGGCTACGACACCTGGGGCCTGACCACGCCGGTCTTCGACCGCGTCGACCTGACCCTGGACCGCTCCTACTGGCCGCGCGGCCGGCTGACCGTGCGCGCGCCCGGTACGTCGGTCACCGACCGCTACGTCCAGGCCGTCCGCACCGACGGCGCACCCCACCGCCGGACCTATCTGACGACCGGGGCCCTGCGCTCCCTGCGCTCCCTGGCGTTCACGGTCGGCCCGCGCCCGTCAGGGTGGGGTACGTCACCCGGTGCGGCGCCGCCCGCCCTGCGGTGACCCCGGCGTGTCCTGCGGCCCGTCCCTTCCGGAGGGGCGGGCCGCCACCCGACGGTTACTTGAAGTAATGTGATCGCGCTTGACCGTAATCGTCCGCCGGGGTTTGACTTCTGGTCACCCGTCGTCGACGCGTGAGGAAAGCCCGTGACGTCCGACCTGCTCGCCCCGCTCGACCTGGCTTTCTGGAACATGGAGTCCGACCGGCACCCCATGCACCTCGGCGCGCTCGGCCTCTTCGCCGCACACTCGCCCACCGCCGGCGCCCACGCCGCCGACCTGCTGGCTGTCCGCGCCGCCGCCGTGCCCGGCCTGCGCATGCGCATCCGCGACGTCTGGCAGCCGCTCGCCTTCGGCGGTGCCACCCGGGAGAGCGCCCCCGACTTCGACCCGCTCGACCACGTACGGCTGCACGCCCCGACCGCCGACTTCCACGCCGCCGCCGGCCGGCTGATGGAGCGCCCCCTGGAACGCGGGCGGCCGCCCTGGGAGGCGCACGTGCTGCCCGGCGAGGACGGGACGTCCTTCGCGGTGCTGTTCAAGTTCCACCACGCCCTCGCCGACGGACTGCGCGCGCTGAAGCTCGCCGCGGGCATCCTCGACCCCGTGGAGCTGCCCGAGCGCGCGCCCCGCCCCGCCGAGCCGCCGCGCGGCCTGCTGTCCGACGTGCGCCGGCTGCCCGGACTCGTCCCCGAGCTGGTCAGGGGCGCCCTGTCCGACGCGGGCCGGGCCCTGGACATCGGCGCCTCGCTGGTCCGCTCCACCCTCGGCATGCGGCCGACCTCCGCGCTGGCCTCCGCGCCCAGCGGCACCCGCCGCACCGCCGGGGTCGTCCTCGACATCGACGACGTGCACCGGGTGCGCAAGAGCGCCGGCGGCACCGTGAACGACGTCCTCATCGCCGTCGTCGCCGGCGCCCTGCGCCGCTGGCTGGAGGAGCGCGGCGACGGCAGCGAGGGCGTGGCGCCCCGCGCGCTGATCCCCGTCTCCCGGCGCCGCCCGCGCGCCGCGCATCCGCAGGGCAACCGGCTGTCCGGGTACCTGATACCGCTTCCGGTCCACGACCCCGATCCGCTCGGCCGTCTCGGCACCGTGCGCACCGCGATGGTCCGCAACAAGGACGCGGGGCCCAACCGGGGCGCCGGCGCGGTCGCCCTGCTCGCCGACCACGTTCCCGCGCTCGGGCACCGGCTCGGCGGGCCCCTCGTCGGCCAGGCGGCCCGGCTGTGGTTCGACATCCTCGTCACCAGCGTGCCGCTGCCGGGGCTCGGGCTGCGCCTCGGCGGCCACGAGCTGACCGAGGTGTACCCGCTGGCTCCGCTCCCGCCCGGACAGGCGCTGGCGGTGGCGATCTCGACGTACCGCGGGCACGTCCACTACGGGCTGGTCGCCGACGCCCAGGCCGTGCCGGATCTCGACCGGTTCGCCCACGCGGTGTCGGCCGAGCTGGAGACGCTGCTGAGGGTCTGCGGGCACTGAGGCCGGGCCCGCGGGCGGCGGCCGGGAACGGGCCATTTGGTGCTGGGGCCGTGCGCTCCGTAAAATTCCCCGTTCGAAAGCGGGCGCGAGTCGGAGCGCTGCGCGGGTGATCAGGGAAACGGCAGCGCGATGACGGTGACAGAGGACGGGTCTGCGTCCATGGAGGTCCCCCTGGACGTCCCCACGGACGCCTCCATGGACGAGGTGGTCTACGGGCCCGGTATCGACCCCGAGCGGCTGGCCGTCTGCCTGAGCGTGCTCGAGGAGCTGGACCGGCTCGACGTCGACCACCCCGACGCGATCAGGGTGCGCCGGGCCACCTCGCACATCTACCGCACGGTCAAGCAGCGCCGCCGCCAGGAGCGCCGGGCCGCCAAGACGGCGCACGACCGCGCCGTCACCGAGGCCACCGCCACCGGCTCCGCCGAACGCATCGACGACGAGACCGAGGGCGTCCTGCCCTCCTCCAAGGTCGACGAGGGCCGGATCGCGGGCATACTCCAGCGCCCGCGCTCCTGCTACATCTGCAAGCAGCGCTACGTCGAGGTCGACTACTTCTACCACCAGCTCTGCCAGCGGTGCGCCGACGAGAACCGCGCCCGGCGCGACGCCCGCGCCGACCTCACCGGCAAGCGCGCCCTGCTCACCGGCGGCCGGGCCAAGATCGGCATGTACATCGCGCTGCGCCTGCTGCGCGACGGCGCCCACACCACGATCACGACGCGCTTCCCGAACGACGCGATCCGCCGGTTCAAGGCCCAGCCCGACAGCGACGAGTGGATCCACCGGCTGAAGATCGTCGGCATCGATCTGCGCGACCCCGCCCAGGTCGTCGCCCTCGCCGACTCCGTCACCGCCGAGGGCCCGCTCGACATCCTGATCAACAACGCGGCCCAGACGGTACGGCGCTCCCCGCAGGCGTACAGCGAGCTGCTCGGCGCCGAGTCCGCCCCGCTGCCCGCCGGTGAACTCCCGGCCGCCGAGGTGATCGGCACCTTCGGCTCCGGCGCGGTCGCCCAGCTGCCGGTCGCCGGCGGCGGCGCGCTGACCGCCCAGGACGTCACCGGCCTCGCGCTGGTCTCCGGCTCGGCGTCGCTGGAGCGCATCGCGGCCGGTACGGCGATCGACGCCGGCGGTCTGGTGCCCGACCTGCACGACACCAACAGCTGGGTGCAGACGGTGGAGGAGGTGACCCCGGTCGAGCTGCTCGAGGTCCAGCTCTGCAACTCCACGGCCCCGTTCATCCTCATCAGCCGCCTGCGCCCGGCGATGGCCGCCGCCAAGTCCCCCCGTACCTACATCGTGAACGTCTCCGCGATGGAGGGCGTCTTCGACCGCGGCTACAAGGGCGCCGGCCACCCGCACACCAACATGGCCAAGGCCGCCCTGAACATGCTCACGCGCACCAGCGCCCAGGAGATGTTCGAGAAGGACGGCATCCTGATGACGGCCGTGGACACCGGCTGGATCACCGACGAGCGCCCGCACCCGGACAAGGTGCGCCTCGCGGAGGCCGGCTTCCACGCCCCCCTCGACCTGGTCGACGGCGCCGCCCGCGTCTACGACCCGATCGTGCGCGGGGAGGCGGGCGAGGACCTGTACGGCGTCTTCATGAAGGACTACGCACCCGGCAAGTGGTGACCGGCGCCGGTGCCGTGCCCGGCACCGGGACCCGCCATCCGGACGGCCGCCCCCTGGACGGCTGTCGCCCGGACGGCTGTCGTCCCGTCGGCCATCACCCCGATGACCGTCACCCCGAGGGCCGACGCCCGTACGGCCGTCACCCGTACGGCCGTCACCCGTACGGCCGTCGCGCGGACGGCCGTCAGTCCAGCGCGCCGAGCCGCGCGTGCCGGGCCGCCACCAGCTCCAGAACCGTGCGCCAGTCCTCCAGTACGCCCGCGTCGAAGCCCGCCGTCCGGGCCTCCTCGGCCGCCTGACGCAGCCGCGGCACGTCCTCGTCGGCGGGGAACGCCTCCCCGCGTACCAGCCGGTACACCCGTTCCCCGAGCAGGGAGCGCACCGCCCCGGCCGCCCTGCGGGCGCGCGCCGTCTCGTCGCCCGGGCCCAGCGACGGCCCGATGCCGTGCACCAGGGCGGCCACCTGGAGCTCCTTGTCGGCGGGACGGCCGCGGCGCAGCAGCGCCGCGGTCCGCAGCGCGTGCCGGTGCGGGCCGGCGTACAGCAGATCCATCAGCTCCTCGACGCTGCGCAGCTCCATGCGTCAGTCCTCTCGCGAGTCAGCCGTTGCCGCGCCAGCAGAGCATGACGAGCTTGCCCCCCGGCCAACGGCACCTGAACTGCGCCGGGTCCGCACGGGCGGACGCGGGCCGAACCGGCGGCGCGTGCGCCGATGTAGGCCGAGTGGGTGATTGACCGCGTCGCACGAGTGATGCGCTTTGTGTCAAGAAGCCTCATATTGAGGGGTATTGGCAACCGGGCGAAGCGTATTGGTTACACCATGTTTTCACTCCCTATCGAGCGGATGACTGCTCATTTGGTTAATCTGAGGTGGACGGACAGCAGTACGGGGTCCCACCCACACCCATCGTCCGTCCTGGGGTGAGCCGGTCGACAACGGCCTGCTCTGTCTTGAGATGCCGGCGCCACCGCGTCCGAACTGGCCTTCCAACCAGACCCGAACGGGCGTCGAACGCCGGAGCGCAGACCGCCCGGTACGCCCCGAGGGTGACCGACACATAAGGAGTGCGCGGTGACACCGGAGAAGACGAATCGCGAACAGCGCCCCAAGGAACGCTCGGAGCGCGCGGGCCGACGGCCCGGAGAACTCGGCAGCCTGGACGTGTGGGCCCGGTCCGCCCCGATCCGCCTCGCGGGTTACGAGGACGACCTCGCCGAGCCCCACATCCTGCCGAGCGTGGACTGACCCCCGGGCCGGACCCGTCGCGATCGCCGCACGCATGGGCGTGGCAGACTCGCGCCCATGCCGATCAGAGAAGCCGTGGCCGCGGACTGGCCGCGCATCTGGCCTTTCTGGCACCGGATCGTCGCCGGCGCCGAGACCTACACCTGGGACCCGGACACCACCGAGGAAGCCGCCCGCGCCCTCTGGATGAACCCGGCCAAGCGGGTCTACGTCGCCGAGGACCCGGCCGGAGCCGTGGTCGGCTCCGCCTACCTCACCCCCAACTACGGCGGCCCCGCCGCCCGCGTGGCCAACGCCGGCTTCATGGTCGACCCGGACCACACCGGCCGGGGCGTCGGCCGCGCCCTCGCCGAGCACGTCCTGGCCGAGGCCCGGACCCACGGCTACCGTGCGATGGTCTTCAACGCCGTGGTCGAGACGAACCCGGCCGTCGGGCTCTGGACCTCCCTCGGCTTCAGCATCCTCGGCACCGTCCCGGAGGCGTACGAACACCCCCGGCACGGCCCGGTCGGCCTGCACATCATGTACCGGGCCCTGGACTGAGACGCTACGGCCGGTCCGGCACGGGTGCCGTCCGCTGCCACGGGCTCAGCTCCTCCAGTTCCTGCGCCAGCTCCAGCAGGACGGCCTCCGTGCCCGGGCGGCCCACGAGCTGGACGGCGCACGGCGCGCCGGAGGGCAGGGTGCCGAACGGGACGGACATCGCGGGCCAGCCCGTCAGGTTCCACGGCGGCGTGAACGGCGAATACGCCGTGTTGGCGAGGACGTTGCGCAGCCAGCCGCGCTCGTGCCACGGTCCGGCCTGCGGGGAACGGCGGGCCAGCGCCGGGGTGAGCAGGACGTCGTACGCGGTGAGGAAGGGGGTCAGCCGGGCGCGCAGCCGCTCGCGGGCGTCGCCGGTGCGGACCGGGCCGACGAAGCGGCGGCCCACGGCCGCGTGCACCCGGGTCCGGCGGGCCAGCCGACCCCGGTCCAGGCCCTCGGCGTCCACCGCCGTCCCGGCCGTCCAGTGCTGGAGCGCCGTCACCCCCAGCGACAGCGGGTACGGCGGCTCGGCCCGCCGCACCTGGTGCCCGGCCCGCGCCAGCACGCCGGCGGCCTCCCGGACCGCGGTACGGTACGGCCGGCTGACGCTCACCCCGGCGAGCGGGCTGCGCACGGCGGCGGCGACCCTCCGGGGCGTCCGCTCCACCCGGCGCTCGAACCCCGCGTCCGCGAGGACCGCCAGCATCAGCCGCAGATCCCCGACCGTGGTGGCCAGCGGGCCGTTCTCCGACATGCCGAACCAGTCGCCGTTGCCGATCCCCGCCGGGACCACGCCGTGCCCCGGCTTCAGCGTGACCAGCCCGCAGTTCGCGGCCGGGATGCGCAGCGAGCCCATCCCGTCGTTGCCGAGCGCCAGCGGCACCAGGCCCGCGGCGACCGCCGCCGCGCTGCCTCCGGAGGACCCGCCCGCCGTGCGCGAGAGGTCCCACGGATTGCGGGCGGTGCCGAACGGGCCCTCCGTGGTGCCGAACACGCACAGCTCCGGCACGTTCGTCAGGCCCACCACCACCGCGCCGGCCGTCCGCAGCCGGGCCACCGTGACGTGGTCCTCGGCGGCCGGGGTGTCCGGGGTGGCGGCGGAGCCGTCGCGGTGCGACTCGCCCCGCACCGACAGGTTGTCCTTGACCGCCAAGGGCACACCCGCCAGCGGCAGTTCGCCGAGGTCGCCGCGGGAGGCCACCTCGTCGGCCTCGGCGAGCGCCGCCTTCGCCCGGACCTTGCGGAAGGCGCCGACCCGCCGGTCGAGCCGGTCGATCCGGGCGAGGTGGTCGGCCACCACCTCGCGGGGCGTGACCCGCTTCTCGCGGACGGCGGCGGCGATCTCGACAGCGGTCCGGCCGGCCCAGCTGCTCACGGGCGCTCCTCGTTACTGATCGGTACGGAAGACGGGCAGGGAGAACTCTGCCCGTTCGGGGTGCCGCACGTCGAGAGCCCGGACGACCGTCCGGCGCGCGGCGCGAGCGGGCGGCACGGTTCGAACCGCGCGCCGTAGGGGAGCTGTACCTCTCGTCGGCCCCCGCGGCCGTCACGCACCCCCGGTCACCCGCGCAGCCCCGGCCCCCGACGCAGCAACGGAGGATCCCGCATGCATGACGACCGCACTCTGGTGGAGGCCCGCCTCGGGCGCGTCCTCGCCGAACGCATCCGCCCCGCCGTGTACCCCGAGTCCGTGCCGCTCCAGGTCGCGGTGTGGCACGCGCCCGGCGAACCCGTGCCGGTCGCGGAAGGCCTCGCCGCCGAGCCCGAACCGATCGCGGTGGGCGCCCGGTGGGGCGCGCCGTGGGGCACCAGCTGGTTCCGGGTGACCGGAACCGTGCCCGTGGCGTGGGCCGGGAGGACCGTCGAGGCGCTGCTGGACCTGGGCTTCGACGAGAACATGCCCGGATTCCAGTGCGAGGGTCTCGTTCACCGGCCCGACGGCACCCCGGTGAAGGGTCTCAGCCCGCGCAACCAGTGGGTGCGCGTCGGCGCCCCCGTCGCGGGCGGCGAGCAGGTGCGCCTGCACATCGAGGCCGCCTCCAACCCGGTCATCCTGGGCCACCACGACTTCCGGCCCACCCCGCTCGGCGACAAGGACACCGCCGGGCGGGAACCGCAGTACACGCTCACCCGCATGGATCTCGCCGTCTTCGACGACAACGTGTGGCAGCTGGTGCAGGACCTGGAGGTGCTCGGCGAGCTGATGGCCGAGCTGCCCGTGGACTGCGCGCGCCGCTGGGAGGTCCTGCGCGCGGTCGAACGCGCCCTGGACGCCGTCGACCTCCAGGACGTGAACGGCACCGCCGGCCGGGCGCGGGCGCGGCTGACCGGGGTGCTGTCCACGCCCGCCGTGCCGTCCGCGCACCGGATCAGCGCCGTCGGGCACGCGCACATCGACTCGGCGTGGCTGTGGCCGCTGCGGGAGACCGTCCGCAAGGTGGCCCGCACGACGGCGAACATGACCGCGCTCGTCGAGGACGAACCGGAGTTCGTGTTCGCCATGTCGCAGGCGCAGCAGTGGGCCTGGGTGAAGGAGCACCGGCCCGAGGTGTGGGCGCTGGTGAAGAAGGCGGTGGCCCAGGGGCGGTTCGTGCCGGCCGGCGGGATGTGGGTGGAGTCGGACACCAACATGCCCGGCTCGGAGGCGATGGCCCGGCAGTTCGTGCACGGCAAGCGGTTCTTCCTCGACGAGTTCGGCATCGAGAACCAGGAGGCCTGGCTGCCGGACACCTTCGGCTTCGCCGCGGGACTGCCGCAGATCATCAGGGCGGCCGGCTCCCGGTGGCTGCTGACGCAGAAGATCTCCTGGTCGCAGACGAACAGCTTCCCCCATCACACGTTCTGGTGGGAGGGCATCGACGGCACCCGGATCTTCACCCACTTCCCGCCCGTCGACACCTACACCTGCTCCATGACGGGCGCCGAGATCGCCCACGCGGCCCGCAACTTCAAGGAGAAGGGCAGGGCCCGGCACTCCCTCGCGCCCACCGGCTGGGGTGACGGAGGAGGCGGCACGACCCGCGAGATGGTCGCCAGGGCGGCCCGGCTGCGCGACCTCGAAGGTTCCGCGACCGTCACGTGGGAGACCCCGCGCGCGTTCTTCGAGCGGGCCGAGGCCGACTACCCCGAACCGCCCGTCTGGGTGGGCGAGCTGTACCTCGAACTGCACCGCGCCACCCTCACCAGCCAGGCCCGCACCAAGCAGGGCAACCGGCGCGGCGAACACCTGCTGCGCGAGGCCGAGCTCTGGGCGGCGACCGCGGCGGTACGCGCCGGGTTCCCGTACCCCTACGAGGAGCTGGACCGGATCTGGAAGACCGTCCTGCTGCACCAGTTCCACGACATCCTGCCCGGCTCGTCCATCGCCTGGGTGCACCGCGAGGCCCGCGCGACGTACGAGCGAGTGGCCGCCGAACTGACCGCGGTCATCGAGTCCGCCCAGCGTGCGCTGGCCGGTGACGGCACCCTCCCGCTGCTCTTCAACGCGGCCCCGCACGCCCGCCGCGGCGTCCCGGCGGGCGGCGCCGCCACCCCGGCCGTCAGTGGCGGCACGACGACGGTGGCGGCCCGCGCGGGGGGCGGGTTCACCCTGGACAACGGCCTGCTGCGGACCGGCGTCGACGCCCGGGGGCTGGTCGTCTCCGTCCACGACCCCGCGGCCGACCGCGAGTCGATCGCCCCCGGAGCCGCCGCGAACCTCCTCCAGCTCCACCCGGACTTCCCGAACATGTGGGACGCCTGGGACGTCGACGCCTTCTACCGCAACACCGTCACCGACCTCACCGACGCCGTGTCGGTCACGGCCGGCGAGGACGGTACGTCGGTGCGGATCGTGCGTGCTTTCGGCGCGTCCCGCGTCACCCAGGTGCTGTCCCTGCCGCCGGGGGAGCGGCGGCTGCTCATCGACACCGAGGTCGACTGGCACGAGACGGAGAAGTTCCTCAAGCTGGCCTTCCCCCTCGACGTGCACGCCGAACGGTACGCCTCCGAGACCCAGTTCGGGCACGTCCACCGCCCCACGCACACCAACACCTCCTGGGAGGCGGCCAGGTTCGAGGCCTGCAACCACCGCTTCGTCCACCTGGAGGAGCCCGGCTGGGGCGTGGCGGTCGTCAACGACTCCACGTACGGCCATGACGTGACCCGCACGGTCCGCGCCGACGGTGACCGCGGTACGACGACGACGGTCCGGGTGTCGCTGCTGCGCGCCCCGCGCTTCCCCGACCCGGAGACCGACCAGGGCGTCCACCGCTTCCGGCACGCCCTGGTCCCCGGCGCCTCGATCGCCGACGCGGTCCGCGAGGGCTGGCGGATCAACCTGCCGGAACGGCACACGACCGGTGCCCGTGCGGTCGCCCCGCTGGTCACGGTGGACGACGACGCGGTGGTCCTCACGGCCGTCAAACTCGCCGACGACGGCAGCGGCGACGTCGTCGTCCGCTTCCACGAGGCCCACGGCGGCCGGGCCCGCGCCACCCTCACCGCGGGCTTCGCGGTCGCGGACGTCACGGTGACGGACCTGCTGGAACGGCCGGGCGGCGACGGACGGCCGCCGGTGCGCGAGGGCGGGCGGATCACCGTACTGCTGCGGCCGTTCGAGCTGATGACGCTGCGGCTGCGCAGGGGCTGACCGGAGACGGACGCGCGTGAGCCGGGCGCGGGCCGGTGCGCGGCGCGGCCCCGAGCGGGGTCAGCCGTCGAGCTGCGAGCGCAGCCACTGCTCCACCCCGCCGACGTGGACCGTGGCCGCCGCCCGTGCCGCCTCCGGGTCGCGGGCGGCGAGGGCGCGGTGGATGGCGGCGTGCTCGCGGCGGGTGCGGGCGAGGGCGCCGTTCTCCTGGTGACCCCGCCGGACGCGGGCGCGGAAGGTCCGTGAGGACAGGCCGTCCAGGATGGCTGCCATGGTCGCGTTGCCCGCGGCCAGGGCGATCTCGCGGTGGAAGGCGAGATCGTGGGTGAGGACCTCCTCGGGGTCCTCGGTGGCGTCCATCGCCGCCAAGTGCTGCTCCACCGCGGCGAGCTGCTCGGCGGTGATGCGCGCGGCGGCCAGCGCGGCCGCCGTCGACTCCAGGCTCCGGCGCACCTCCAGCAGCTCCACCAGCCGCGGCCCCCGGGACAGGCCGGCGACCACCCCGAAGGTCTCCAGCAGATCGCCTGCTTCGAGCGCGGTGACGTAGATACCGGAGCCGTGCCGGGCCTCCAGCACGCCGAGGACCGTCAGCGCGCGGATCGCCTCCCGTGTCGAGCTGCGGGACATCCCCAGCAGGACGGCGAGTTCACGCTCGGTCGGCAGCCGCTGGCCCGGCTCCAGCCGGCCCTCGGCGATCATCGCCTTGATCTCCTCGATGGCGCGCTGGGGCACCGTGCCCTTCCGCGGGGCCGCCTCGTCCACGCCAGTCCTCCAGTCGCCGGGTGCGTCGCAGTCTAGCCAGCCCACTGGTCCGACCACTACGCGTCGAAACCCCGGTTTTTACGCACCGAAGGCTGTCCGGTCGCCACAGTGGTCTGATAAGTATGCGGACGTCCACCGTCCTCACCCCTCCGGAGAACCGCCGGCCACCGCACGCACCGCACCGCCGCCGCCACCGTCACCGTCACCGGAAAGGGCCTCCGTGTCCCACGCCCCTGCCCGCATCACCGCGGTAGACACCCACGACGTCCGCTTCCCCACCTCGCGCGAGCTGGACGGCTCCGACGCGATGAACCCGGACCCCGACTACTCGATGGCCTACGTCGTCCTGCGCACCGACGCCGCCGACGGGCCGGAGGGACACGGGTTCGCGTTCACCATCGGGCGGGGCAACGACGTCCAGGTCGCCGCGATCGACGCACTGCGGGACCATGTCCTCGGCCGCGCCGTCGAGGACCTCTGCGCCGACCCCGGCTCGCTGCTGCGGGACCTGACCGGCGACAGCCAGCTGCGCTGGCTCGGGCCCGAGAAGGGGGTGACGCACATGGCGGCCGGGGCCGTCGTCAACGCCGTCTGGGACCTCGCCGCCCGGCGGGCCGGCAAGCCGCTGTGGCAACTGCTCGCCGACGCCGAACCCGAGTGGCTGGCCGGGCAGATCGACTACCGGTACCTCACCGACGCGCTCACCCCCGAGGAGGCCCTCGCCCTGCTGAGACGTGGCCGGCAGGGTGCCGGGGAACGCCGGGCGCGGCTGCTGGAACGCGGCTTCCCCGCCTACACCACCTCCCCGGGCTGGCTCGGCTACGACGACGACAAGCTCCGCCGGCTCGCCGCGCGGGCCGTCGCCGACGGCTTCCGGCAGATCAAGCTGAAGGTCGGCGCCGACCTCGCCGACGACATCCGGCGCTGCCGGGTGGCCCGCGCCGCCGTCGGACCGGAGATCCGCCTGGCCGTCGACGCCAACCAGCGCTGGGACGTCGGCGAGGCGATCCGCTGGACCAGGGCCCTGGCGGGGGCCGGCCTGTACTGGATCGAGGAACCCACCAGCCCCGACGACATCCTCGGCCACGCGGCGATCCGCCGCGCGGTCCACCCGGTGAAGGTCGCCACCGGCGAACACGCCCACAACCGGGTCATGTTCAAGCAGCTGCTCCAGGCCGGCGCCCTCGACATCGTGCAGATCGACGCGGCCCGCGTCGCCGGGGTAAACGAGAACCTCGCCATCCTGCTGCTCGCGGCGAAGTTCGGCGTCCCGGTGTGCCCGCACGCGGGCGGGGCCGGCCTGTGCGAACTCGTCCAGCACCTGTCGATGTTCGACTACCTGGCCCTCTCCGGCAGCACCGAGGACCGCGTCATCGAGTACGTCGACCACCTCCACGAGCACTTCGTCACCCCGGTCGTCATCCGCGACGGCCACTACACGGCCCCCACCGCGCCCGGCTTCTCCGCGGCCCTGCGTCCGGAGTCCCTCGCGCGGTACGCCTTCCCCGGCGGCGCCCACTGGGCCGCCGGCCCCGACACCCCGGAAGGACGGGCGCAATGAGCGACTTCGCGGGCCTGCGGGCCCTGGTCACCGGCGGCGCGTCCGGCATCGGGCGGGCCACCGCCGACCTCCTCGCCGCCCGTGGCGCCCGGGTCGCCGTGCTCGACCTGGACCCGTCCGGGGTGGAGCCGCCGATCCTCGCGCTGCGCGCCGACGTCACCGACGACAGCTCGGTGCGTACGGCCGTACAGGAGGCCGCCGCAGCGCTGGGCGGGCTGGACGTCCTGGTGAACAACGCGGGCATCGGCGCCCAGGGCACCGTCGAGGACAACGACGACGCCGAGTGGCGGCACGTCTTCGACGTCAACGTCCTCGGCATGGTCCGCACCGCCCGCGCCGCCCTGCCGTATCTGCGCCGCTCCCGTCACCCGGCGATCGTCAACACCTGCTCGATCGCCGCCACCGCGGGCCTTCCGCGGCGCGCCCTGTACAGCGCGACCAAGGGCGCCGTGTACTCCCTGACCCTCGCGATGGCCGCCGACCACGTCGGCGAGGGCATCCGCGTCAACTGCGTCAACCCCGGTACGGCGGACACCCCGTGGGTCGGCCGCCTGCTGGACGCGGCCCCCGACCCGGCCGCCGAACGCGCCGCGCTGGAGGCCCGCCAGCCCACCGGGCGGCTCGTCACCGCCGCCGAGGTCGCGGGCGCCGTCGCCTATCTGGCCAGCCCCCTGTCCGGCGCCACCACCGGCACGGCCCTCGCCGTGGACGGCGGCATGCAGGGCCTGCGACCGCGGCCGGCGGTGGACCGGTGACCGCCCTGGGCCGCAGCGGCGTCGAGGTCGGTCCCCTGGGACTGGGCGCCGCCGCCCTCGGCAACCTCTACACCGCGGTGGACGACGAGCAGGCGTACGCGACGGTGCGGGCCGCCTGGCAGCGCGGCATCCGCTACTTCGACACCGCGCCCCACTACGGGCTCGGCCTGTCCGAACGCCGCCTGGGCGCCGCCCTGCGCGAGTACGACCGCGCCCGCTTCACGGTGTCCACGAAGGTCGGCCGCCGCCTGGACCCGGCCGACGGGACCGGCGACGACCTCGCCCACGGCTTCGCCGTCCCCGCCACCCACCGCCGCGTCTGGGACTTCACCGCCGACGGCGTGCGCCGCACCCTGGAGGCGAGCCTGGACCGCCTCGGCCTCGACCGCGTCGACGTCGTCTACCTCCACGATCCCGACGACCATGCCGAGCAGGCCTTCCGCGAGGGCTATCCCGCCCTGGAACGGCTCCGCTCCGAGGGCGTGGTGAGGGCCATCGGCGCCGGCATGAACCAGGCGGAGATGCTCACCCGGTTCGTCCGCGACACCGACGTGGACGTGGTGCTCTGCGCGGGCCGGTACACCCTGCTCGACCAGAGCGCGGCGGCCGAGCTGCTGCCCGAGGCCGCCCGGCGCGGGGTGTCCGTCGTCATCGGCGGCCCCTTCAACTCCGGTCTGCTGGCCGACCCCACCCCGGAGTCGACGTACAACTACACGCGGGCGCCCGGGGACCTGCTGGACCGTGCCCTGCGGCTGAAGGCGGTGGCGGACCGGCACGGCACCACCCTGCGCGCCGCCGCCCTGGCCTTCTGCGCCGCGCACCCGGCCGTGGCGAGCGTTCTGGCCGGTGCCCGGTCGGCGGCCGAGGTCCACGACTGCGCCGACCGGTTCGCCGCCCCGGTACCGGACGCCTTCTGGCGGGAGCTGCGCGAGAGCGGCCTGCTGCCCCCCGGGGAGCCGGCATGACGGCCGCCCCGTGGACCGCACGGCGCGGGGCACCGAGCACCGGTCCGGAACCGGCCGACCTCCGGGAGCCGCCGTGACCGTCGACGCGCACCACCACGTCTGGGACCTGTCTGTCCGCGACCAGGACTGGCTCCACGGCCCCGGACTGCGGCCGCTGCGGCGGAACTTCGGCGTCGCCGACCTCGAACCCGAGGCCCGGGCCGCCGGCGTCGACCGTACCGTCCTGGTCCAGACGGTCACCGTGCCCGAGGAGACCCCCGAACTCCTCCTCCTAGCCGACCGGCACGAGCTGATCGCCGGGGTCGTCGGCTGGACCGACCTCACCCGCCCCGACATCGCCGACGAACTGGCCAGGCTGCGGGCGCTGCCGGGCGGCTCCTACCTCAAGGGCGTCCGGCACCAGGTCCAGAACGAACCCGACCCCGGGTGGCTGCTGCGCCCCGACGTCCGGCGCGGCCTGGCCGCCGTGGCCGACGCCGGCCTGGTCCACGACCTCGTGGTGCTGCCCCACCAGCTCCCGGCCTGCGCCCGGGCGGCAGCGGCCGTGCCCCGGCTCACCTTCGTCCTGGACCATCTGGGCAAGCCGCCCATCGCCTCCGGGGGCCACGAGAGGTGGGCGGCGGACCTGCGCGCCCTCGCCGCCCTGCCCAACACGGTGGCCAAACTCTCCGGCCTGGTCACCGAGGCCGGCCCGGCCACCCGGACCCCGGCCGCGCTGCGCCCGTACACCGACACGGCCCTGGACTCCTTCGGCCCCGGCCGGCTCATGTACGGCTCGGACTGGCCGGTGTGCACCCTGGTGATGTCGTACGGCGAAGTGCACGGCCTCACCCGCGAGTTGACCGCTGATCTGGGGGAGGCGGAGCGCACGGCGCTCTTCGAGGGCACCGCGCGGCGCGTCTACGGCCTGTGAACCGCCCCGGCCAGCCGCGTGGGCGGCAGATACTCCCGCACGTACGTCCGCTCCCAGCACGCCCCGGTCTCCCGCCACTCCCGCGGGCTCGTGTAGCGGTACCGGAACAACCGGGCCCGGACGTAGCGGGGCGGGGTGTCCGGCGGGAACGGGGAGCGGCGGAGCAGTCTGAGCGTGTCACGGTCGTTCTCCAGCAGGCGTTCCACCAGGCCGCCGAACCACTCCCCGGCGTAACCGGGTGACAGCGCCGCGAACCACATCAGCCAGTCCAGGCGCAGATGGTACGGGGCGAACTGGCGCGGCCAGCGCCGGGGATCGCCGGGCTTGCCCCGGAACGCGTACTCCCGCCAGTCCGAGTCCTCGCGCGGGCTGCCGTCCAGCGTGCCCTCCACCACCACCTCGTAGCGGACCCGGCTGACACTGCCGAACGCGCCGTACGTGTTCACCAGGTGCAGCGGGTCGAACGAGCGGTTCATGACCTGGCGGCGGGAGACCATGTTCACCACCGGGCGGTAGCTCAGGAACAGCAGCAGCGCGGCGACCGCGAGCACCAGCACCTCGTACCACAGCGGTGCCGGCCGCACGGACGGCACGGACCCCGGCAGCCACAGCGCGGACAGGGCCAGCACGATGGTGATCCAGTTCAGCCAGGAGAAGTTGCCCGAGAGCACCAGCCACAGCTGGGTGACGATCATCAGGGCCGCCGCGGCCGAGGCGACCGGCTGCGGGGTGAAGAGCAGGACCGGTACGACCAACTGGGTGACGTGGTTGGCGGCCGCCTCCGCCCGGTGCAGGGGCCCCGGCAGATGGTGGAAGAACCAGCTCAGCGGGCCCGGCATCGGCTGCGTCTCGTGGTGGTAGTACAGGCAGGTCAGATCCCGCCAGCACGCGTCGCCGCGCAGTTTGATCAGCCCGGCGCCGAACTCCACCCGGAACAGGATCCAGCGCAGCAGGAACAGCACGACGACGGGCGGCGCCACCTCGCCGTTGCCGAGGAACGCGGCCAGGAAACCCGTCTCCAGCAGCAGCGACTCCCAGCCGAACGCGTACCACGTCTGGCCCACGTTGACGATCGACAGATACAGGGCCCACGGCACCAGCCACAGCAGGATCCCCGCCCACAGCGGCAGCGCGGAGTCCGCCCCGGCGAGCAGGGCCGCCGACACCGCGCAGCCCGCCCACGCGCAGGCCGCGAAGAACCGGTCGGAGTAGTGCAGCTGGAACAGGCTCGGGGCGCGCCGGAACCGGACCCGGGCCGTGAAGCGGGGGATCGGCAGCATGCCGCGCTCGCCCAGCAGGGCCCGGAACTGGAGGGCCGCCGACAAGAACGCGACCAGGTACACGGCGGCCAGAGCCCGCTGGAAGACCAGCCGGCTCAGCCAGTAGCCGGGTGCGGAGAACCAGTCCACGGTCGTGCGCGCCCTCCCGTGCGGCGACACCGGCGCCGCTCTCACGATGACCTTCCCCGAGTTGCCAGCCGAACACGGGCGATGCCAACAATAGGGAGGAATTACCCGGAGTGATGCGGAGTGCACGGTGCGGATACCTCCCCGATCCATGGTCACGGCCTGCGTGCTCCCACTCGCGCTCCTCGCCGCGGGCTGCGCGGGCACCGGCGTCAAGCAGGACCGGGTGGGCGAGGCGGTCTTCCTCCAGGCCGCCACCGACCGCGGCCCCGAGCCCTTCACCGACACGGGGTCCGGGTCCGGGCCCACGGCCCCCGCCACCGCTTCCAGCCCCGCCGCCCGCACCGACCCCCTGGCCGCCACCACGGGCCCGGCACCGGACCGGGCCGGGACCACGATGCCGCCCCCGTCCCCGCCCTCCCCGCACCCCTCCGTACCGCCCCCGTCCGCCGTGCCGGGCGGCGGGCGGTCATGGGCCCCGCTGCCCGCGGCGCACAGCCTGTCAGGGGCGACCCCCGGCCTGTACCGGGGCACCCCGCACGTCGCCGGCTGTGACGTGGAGCGGCACATCGGCTCGCTCGCGGCGGACCGGGTCAAGGCGGGCGCCTTCGCCCGCGCGGTGGGTGTCCCGGTGCCGGCCCTCCCCGGCTATCTGCGCGGCCTGACCCCGGTCACGCTGCGCCGGGACACCCGGGTCACCAGTCACGCCTACCGCGACCGGCAGGCGGCCGGTTACCAGGCCGTGCTCCAGGCCGGCACCGCCGTCCTGGTCGACGACCGCGGTGTGCCCCGGGTGCGCTGCGCCTGCGGCAACCCGCTGAAGGCGCCCACCGAGGCCCACAACGGTGTGGACGCCCGTGGTGCCGCCTGGCCCGGCTACCGGCCCAGCCAGGTGATCGCGGTGACCCCGGCGCCCAGGGCCGTCACCACCCTCACGATCGTCGACGTCGACGCCCGTGTCTGGATCGAACGGCGGACCGGCCGGGACGTCGGCCGGGACCGGGTCGTGTCCCCGTCCCCGCAGGCGACCGCCAGGCCCGGGCCCGCCCCCGACCGCACCGGCCCCGCGCACACCGGCGGTCCGCTTCGGACGGGCCCCGCGCCTACCGCCCCCACTCCGACAGGTCTCCCGGACAGCGGCCCCGCCCCCACCGCACCGCCCTCCACGGGGCGCCCCGGCCCGCCCGGGAGCGCACCCGCCGCCCCCGCCCCGCCGGACGGCGGCGCCTGAAGCGGTCGGCGCGGCTCCCGCGTTCCCGGCCGACACCGCTCCGGTGACGGTCGCGGCGGCGGTGGCAGCGGGTCCGGCCGAGGTGCCCGGTGGCCGGACCCGGACCCGGACCGCAGTCGAAGAATCGGACAAATGCTGGCAAGGTGGCTCCATGGCTGATCGGGGAGCGAGCGCCCTGTCACTCCCGCAGGACTGGCCCGCCCACCCGGACCCGATCCTGGCGCTCAACCGCATGGGCAGCTTCGACTGGGACCTGGACGCAGGTCTGTTCCACATGGACGCCCAGGCCTTCGAGGTGTTCGACCTGCGGCCCGAGGAGTACGACGGCCGTCCGGAGACCCTGGCCGTCCGGGTGCCGCCGCCGGAGGCCGCCCGGCTCGACGCGGTGGTCTCCCGGGCCATCAAGGACGGCAGCGAGAACTACGGCGCCTACTTCCGCATCCGCTGCCGCGACGGCTCCGCGCGCTGGACGCACACCCAGGGCTACATCCGGCGTGACGACTCGGGCCGCCCCCGCCGGGTCGTCGGCATCGTCCGGGACGCCACCGAGGAACTCGCCGACAGTGCGGCCCGCAGCCACCGGGCCGCCCAGGACGAGGCCTTCCGGCAGCAGACCGGAGTCGTCCAGGTCATCTCCGCCGCCCTCGCCCACGCCCGCAGCATCCAGGACGTCATCGACGTCCTCAAGGACACCCACGGCGTCCGCCACCTCGGCGCGGCCAGCCTGGTGATGGGCCTGGTCGAGGCCGGCCGTATCCGGCTGGTCGCCGAGGGCCCCGCGGGCAGCTTCGTCCCCGGCACCCGGGTCACCCGGATCGACGAGCCGTACCCGCTGAGCGAGGTCGTCCGCACGCTCAGCCCCCGGTTCATCGAGTCCCCGGAGGAGTTCGCCGAGGGCTACCCGATCCTCTGGCCGCACCTCACCGACCTGCACATCACCTCGGCCGCCTACCTGCCCCTGATCGCCCAGGCCCGGCCGATCGGCGCGATGGGCCTGCTCTACGACGACCGGCGGGGCTTCTCCGCCGAGGAACGCGCCGTCCTCGTCGCGCTCGGCAGCAGCATCGCGCAGAGCCTCATGCGGGCCAGGCTCTACGAACAGGAGAAGGACCTCGCCCAGGGCCTCCAGCAGGCCATGCTGCCCCGCACCATCCCCCGCGTCCCCGGCGCCGACATCGCCGTCCGCTACCGCTCGGCCGCCCTCGGCCGGGACATCGGCGGCGACTGGTACGACGTCATCCCGCTGCCCGGAGGCCGGGTCGGCGCGGTCATCGGTGACGTCCAGGGCCACGACACGCACGCCGCGGCCGTCATGGGCCAGCTGCGGATCGTGCTGCGCGCCTACGCCGCCGAGGGCCACACCCCGGCCACCGTGATGGCCCGCGCCTCCGTCTTCCTCCACGAACTCGACACCGACCGCTTCGCCACGTGCCTGTACGCCCAGGCAGACCTGTCCACCGGCGTCGTCCAGATGGTCCGCGCCGGGCACATCGACCCGCTGGTCCGGCGCAACGACGGCACCTGCGGCCGGGTCCCCGTCGAGGGCGGGCTGCCGCTCGGCCTGTCCGCCGAGTTCGGGCGGCTGGAGTACCCCGTCTCCACCCTCGAACTGGACCCCGGGCACACCCTGCTGCTGTGCACCGACGGACTCGTCGAACAGCCCGGCACCGATCTCGACGACAGCATGCGCGGCCTCGCCACGCTCATCGGGAACGGCCCGGACGAGGTGCGCGACCTCGCCGACCGGCTGATCCGGCTGGCCGAGGAGCAGGGCGGCGACGACGACGTGGCCCTGCTCCTGCTGCGCCGCCGCGCCCCCGAGGCCGCGCGTGCCCGCGGCCGGCTCCGCCAGCATGTGGCGCCCGGCGACCCGGAGGCCCTCATCCACGCCCGGCACATGATCCGGGCCGCGGTCCGCGCGTGGGGCGCCCGTGACCGAGCCGACGAGATCGAGCTGGTCGCCGACGAGCTGATCACCAACGCGCTGATGCACACCGAGGGCTCCGCGATCGTCACCCTGCGGGCCCTGGCCGGCAGTGACCGCCGGGTGCGCATCGAGGTCGAGGACTCCTCCAGCGCCCTGCCCCGCCGCCGGGAAGCGGGGGAGCAGGGCGTCTCCGGCCGCGGTCTGCTCCTGGTGGACCGGCTCGCCGACGTGTGGGGCGTGGAGGCGCGCGGCGGCGGCAAGGCGGTGTGGTGCGAGTTCCGGATGCCGTAGCGGCCGGCCCGGCGCAGCGCGGGGCGTTGTCGGTACCGGATGGCACTCTGGACGTATGCCGGAACTGCCCGAGGTAGAAGCGCTGACGGACTTCCTCACCGAGCACCTGGTCGGCCTGCGGGTGGTGCGGGTGCTGCCGGTCGCCGTCAGCGTCCTGAAGACGTACGACCCTCCGGTCACCGCCGTCGAGGGCGCCGAGGTGACGGCCGTGCGCCGGCACGGCAAGTTCCTGGACATCGTGACGGACACCGGGCTGCACCTGGTCACCCATCTGGCCCGCGCCGGCTGGCTGCACTGGCGGGACCGGCTGCCGGACGGCCCGCCGAAGCCCGGGAAGGGCCCGCTCGCGCTGCGCGTGGCGCTGGAGACGGGCGAGGGCTTCGACCTCACCGAGGCCGGCACCCAGAAACGCCTCGCCGTCTACGTCGTCCGCGACCCCCGGGAGGTGGAGGGCATCGCCCGCCTCGGCCCGGACCCGCTCGCCGACGACTTCGACGAGGACCGGTTCGCGGCGCTGCTGAGGGACGAACGGCGTCAGCTGAAGGGTGCCCTGCGCGACCAGTCGCTGATCGCCGGCGTCGGCAACGCCTACAGCGACGAGGTCCTGCACGCCGCGAGGATGTCCCCGTTCAAGCTCGCCGCGTCCCTCACCCCGCAGGAGACCCACCGGCTGTACGAGGCCCTGCGCGGCACGCTCACCGAGGCGGTCGAGCGCTCCCGCGGTGTGGCCGCCGGGCGCCTGAAGTCGGAGAAGAGGAGCGGCCTGCGTGTGCACGGCCGCACGGGCGAACCCTGCCCGGTGTGCGGCGACACCATCCGCGAGGTGTCCTTCAGCGACTCCTCGCTCCAGTACTGCCCCACCTGCCAGACGGGCGGCAGACCCCTCGCCGACCGCCGCCTGTCCAAACTCCTGAAGTAACCCCCGCCCCACTGCGGACCCGAGCCCCGACCCGCCGCCGAAGCGGGCCCGAACCGTGCCGGCCCCGTCCTGCCGATGCCGGCGCGCCCTCGCGGCCCCTTGTCCGGCCTTGGCGGCCCCCCACTCCTGAAGTGAGCCCAGTCCGATTGCGGAACGCAGCTCGGGCCAGCCGCCGATGCGAGCCCCGACCGGCCGCCGAAGCGGGCCCGGACCGTGCCGGCCCCGCCGGTGCCGATTGGCGCGCCCTCGCCGCCCCGCCGCCTCTGTCCGGCCCTGGCGGCCCCCGCTCCTGAAGTGGGCCCCGCCCGACCGGAGCTCGGGCCAGCCGCCGATGCGAGCCCGGACCGGTCGCAAAGCGGGTCCCGACCGGCCGCCGAAGCGGGCCCGGACCGTGGTGCCCCTCCTGCCGATCCAGCGCCCTCGGCCTTGGCGGCCTCTCGCCGGTCCCGCGCGCCTCTGCCCGCCCCTGCGCGGCCCTGGCGGCCCGGCCTTGGCGGCGCCCCGCACTCCTGAAGTGAGCCCAGTCCGGTTGCGGAACGCAGCTCGGGTCAGCCGCTGACGCGAGCCCGGACCGGCCGCCGAAGCGGGCCCGGACCGTGCCGGCCCCGCCCATGCCGATCCCGCGCCCTCGTCGCCCTGACGCCGCCCCTGTCCGGCCTTGGCGGCCTCTCGCCGGTCCCGCGCGCCTGTGTCCGGCCTGCGCGGCCCTGGCGGCGCCCCGCACTCCTGAAGTGAGCCCAGTCCGGTTGCGGAACGCAGCTCGGGCCAGCCGCCGACGCGAGCCCCGATCGGCCGCCGAAGCGGGCCCCGCCCGTGCCGGCCCCGCCGCGCCCCTGCCGGCCCCTGCGCCCTTCCGGCCCCGCGCCGCCCTGCCCGGCCTTGCCAGCTCCCTGCGGCCCGCCGGCCCGCCCCGCCCGCCCCCGCTGCCCCTACCCGGCCCCGCCGGCCCCGCTCGGGCCGTCGGCCGGGGGTGGGCGTCGTTACCGGGCGTCGACGGTGACCAGCCGTTTGCCGTCGTCCGTGCGGACCTCGTACCGGGCGACCTCGCCGGGGTGCAGCGCGGCGGCGCCCATCGCGTGGGTGGGGCGGCTGCCGTCGCCGGGGCTCGTCCAGCCGGCGACGACCTGTTCGGTGCCGTCGCGGCCGACCGCGACCAGCCGGCAGGTGTGCCGCCCCGAGCCGTCCCTGATCTCGAGCCGCAGATCGCTGCCCCAGTCCGCGTCCGACGAGGTGACCCGCGCCCACACCCCGGTGTCCGGATCGGTCGCCGCCATGACGTGCGTGGCCTGCTCCGCGTGGCCGGCGAAGGCCACGATCCCCGGGCCGGCCACGGCCAGCGCCACCGAGGCGGCCAGGCCGAACAGCAGCCGGCGGCGCCGCGCCCGCTGCCGCTGCGCCAGCTCGCCCAGCAGCCGCTCCAGCAGCCGCGGCCCGGGCCGCGTCATGGGGTGCACGAAGCGCGGTGTGGCCCGCCGGTACAGCATCAGCTGCCGGGTCGTGGGCCCGAACCCGGTCACGTGTGCCGCGCACCGGGGGCACTCCATGAGGTGGTCCTCGAAGCGGAAGGCCTCCGCCTCGTCCAGCACGCCGAGCGCGTACGCGCCGACGTCGCGATGCCTTTCCAGGGACCTCATGCCGATTCCTCGTGCCTATGGGTGCGGGTGGGGTTACTCCTTGCTCCCACCGGTACGCAGCCCACCGCCGAATCACTCAAGCCGCGCGCAGAATCGCGGACAGGGGATTCGGAGCCGTACGGCCCGCGGATTGGTGTGAATTCCGGCCGGTTCAGAAGAGGTGGATCGCGAGGTGCCCGAGGGGCAGTCCGAGCCGCCAGGCCGGCGTCCACACTTTCGGCCCGTCGTCCTCGCCGGACACCGCGCCACCGCCCGGCACGGCGTCCAGGTCCGGCGCGAGCAGCTCGGTCTCCTCCAGCCAGCGCCAGGCGTCCGCCGCCAGTGCCAGGTCGGGGGAGGGGGCGCCGGAGCCGGCCGCCCGTTCGGCCAGCTCGGTCATGCGGGCCCGCACCCAGTCCTGCCACGGCTGGTCGTAGGCGGTCAGCGACAGCCAGTTCTCCAGCTGGGAGATCACCCGGATGCCGGAGAGTTCGCCGTCGGTGTCGGACAGGAACACGGTCAGCGCCAGCGCGTCCCGGCCGGCCCGAAACTCGAAGGACGTCGGCGGCATCAGATCGCCGGTGCGCAGCAGCTCGTCGGCGATGTACTCGGCGTACAACCAGGCCATCGGGACGGTCAGTTCACCGTCGTCGGTACCGTCCCTGCTCTCGTGACCTCTGTGCTGCATCCCTTCCTGCCCTTCCTCCGGTGCGTGCGCGCCGCCCGACCTCCGGGCCCGGCCTCCCCGGCCCGGCCCCCGCTCGGAACGCGGATGAGGACAGCCCATGCCCGCAGGGTGTCCGGCGGCAAGGCGCTTTGCCGAGTCTTGGCCCGGATCCCGGTTTCACCGCAGGTCGGCCGTGTAACCGGGGAGGACCCGGCGCAGGGCGCGCAGCGCGTAGAACGCGCGCGACTTCACGGTACCGGGTGGGATCCCCAGGGTCTGCGCCGCTTCCGCCACACTGGCCCCGAGGAAGTACACGAGGACCAGGACGTCACGGTGTTCCGGCGTGAGTGTCTTCACAGCCTCCCGGACGTCGAGCATCGCGGCGGCCCGTTCGGCGTGGTCGGCGGTCACCCGCGCGTCCTCGGGAACCGCGTCGCCGACCTCGCGGGGCCGGGCCCGCCGGGCCCGCCGCGCGTCGATGGCGAGCCGCCGCGCGACGGTCAGCAGCCAGGGCCGTACGGAGTCGAAGCCGTCGGCGTGCAGTGCCTCGGGATGCTGCCAGGCCCGTACCAGGGTCTCCTGGACGAGGTCCTCGGCGCGCTGCCGGTCCCCGTCGCAGAGCCTGAGCAGCAGGGCGAACAGGGGACCGCCGTGCTCGCGCTGGAGCGCGGCGAGCTCGTGCCCGGCGGTCGTCGACCCGTGGGTGAGTGAGGTTCCGGCCGTCATGGCCGTATGGCAGCGCAGGGCACGGCCGGCGGACAGGGGGCGGGCCCGGCTGTGCGGCGGACGGTCGATCGGGGCGGCGAACGGTCGGACGAGCGGTCCTTCCGGCACCGGACGGGCTAATCAGAGCCCCCGGTCCGTTTATCCGGCACGTCAGATTCATACCCATATGCCGTCACGGCCTTGTCTGTATATACGACAACCTGGGGTGAGTTGATGATCGGACGCAGACAGCAGGTGGCCCTGGCCCTGACCGCCGTTCTCACGGCGGCGGCCGCCTGCCAGAACCACAACCGGCAGGACTCCGGCTCGCAGCAGGGGCGCCCGGCGCCCGCCGCGGCCCGCGGGTTCACCCTCGTCGCCTCCGGGGACGTGCTGCCGCACACCTCCGTGATCGAGCGGGCCTCCTACGACGCCGGCGGCAACGGCCACGACTTCCGCCCCATGCTCTCCGGCGTCGAACCACTCGTCTCCCACGCCGACCTGGCGCTGTGTCACATGGAGACCGTCTACGGCGTCGAGGGCGCCTACAGCGGCTACCCGGCCTTCAGGTCCCCGCCGCAGATCGCCAAGGGGCTGGCCGCCACCGGCTACGACGGCTGCTCCACCGCCTCCAACCACGCCCTTGACGACGGCACCGCCGGCATCCGGCGCACCCTGGACGCCCTGGACGCGGCCGGCCTGCGGCACGCCGGAACCGCCCGCAGCGAGGCCGAGGCCCGCTCGGTGACGCTCCTGCGGGCGGGTCCGGCCAAGGTCGCCCACCTGTCGTACACCTTCGGCACCAACGGCAACCCGCTGCCGCACGGCGCGCCCTGGGCGGTCAACATGATCGACGCGGACCGGATCATCGCCGACGCCCGCGTCGCCCGGCGGGCCGGCGCCGACGTGGTCGTCCTGTCCGTGAACTGGGGCACCGAATGGCAGGACGAACCCGACCGGCTCCAGCTCACCCTCGCCCAGCGGCTCACCGCCTCCGCCACCGCCGGACGTCCCGACATCGACCTGATCCTGGGCACCCACGCCCACGTCCCGCAGGCGTACGAGAAGGTCAACGGCACCTGGGTGATCTACGGCATGGGCGACCAGATCGCGGGCGAGATGTACAACCGCGAGGGCGCCCAGGACCCGCGCGGCAACGAGTCCACGCTCGGCCGCTTCACCTTCGCCCCGCCCGACCGGCCGGGCGGGGCCTGGCGGGTCACCAAGGCCGAGTTCGTCCCCCAGCTGTACGACCTCGACGCCGGCCGGGTCGTCGACCTCGACCGGGCCGTCGCCCAGGGCGCCGACCTCGAAGGGGTGCGCGACCGGATCCGGGACGTGGTGCTCAGCCGCGGGGCCGCCCAGGACGGCCTGGTCATGGCCGAGTGATCACTCGGCGGGCCGCCGCGCGGCGAGCACCGAATGCCGGTAGGAGTAGCCGAAGTAGATCACGCAGCCGATCACGAACCACACCACGAACCGGACCCAGGTCTGCCACTGGAGGCGCGTGACCAGCCAGATGGAGAAGAGGATGCCCAGGGCGGGCAGGAACGGCATCCACGGGGTGCGGAAGGCGCGCGGCAGGTCGGGCCGCCGGTAGCGCAGCACGATCACCGCCGCGCACACCACCACGAACGCCAGCAGGATGCCGATGTTGGTCAGTTCGGCCACGTCGGCGATCGGGAGGAACCCGGCGATGGCCGCCGAGGCCGCCCCGACGATCCAGGTGACCCGGGTCGGCACGTGCCGGGTGGGGTGCGTCTTGGCGAACCAGCGCGGCAGCAGTCCGTCCCGGGACATGGAGAACCAGACACGGGTCACGCCCAGCATGAACGTGAACATCACGGTGAGGATGCCGATAATCGCGCCCACCGCGATCACGTCCGCGAGCGCGCCGAGCCCGACCGACTTGAACGCCGTGGAGAAACCGCTCTCCTTGTCGATGTCCCGGTAGTTCTGCATGCCCGTCAGCACCAGACAGGCCGCCACGTACAGCACCATCGAGATCGCCAGCGAGTAGATGATCGCCCGCGGCATGTGCCGCTGCGCGTCCTTCGACTCCTCGGCCGCCGTGGACATCGCGTCGTAACCGAACACCGCGAAGAACACCAGCGCCGCGCCGTCGAATGCGCCGCCGACGCCGTACGGGAAGAACGGGTGGTAGTTCCCGCTGTCGATGTGGAACACGCCCACCCCGATCACCATCAGCACCACCAGCACCTTCAGCGCCACCACGAAGGTCTCGAAGCGGGCCGCGCTGCGCATGCCCAGGTTCAGCAGCCAGGCGATGAGCAGGCACAGCACCACCGCGAACAGGTCGACGCGGTGCCCGTGCCCGGTGCCGGGGGCGCCCAGCATCCAGTCCGGCAGCCGCGCGCCCATGTCCGTCACCAGGAAGCCGAAGTAGCCGGAGATGCCGATCGCCACCACCGCCACGATCGCGGTGTACTCCAGCAGCAGGTCCCAGCCGATGAACCAGCCCGCGAACTCGCCCAGCACCGCGTAGCCGTACGTGTACGCCGAACCGGCCTTCGGGATCATCCCGGCGAACTCGGCGTACGACAGGGCCGCGCAGGCGCTCGCGAGACCGGCGATCAGGAAGGAGATCAGCACCGCGGGGCCGGCCGTGCCGTTGGCCACCGTACCGGCGAGGGTGAAGATGCCCGCGCCGATGATGCCGCCGACCCCGATCGCGGTGAGCTGCCACAGCCCGAGCGACCTCTCCAGCCGGGGCCCCTCGGTGATCTCGGTGTCCTCGATGTGTTCGATGGGTTTGCGGCGGAGAATGCCCTCACCCGCGCGGAGCCTGTCCATGCGCCTCACCTCTTCGCCGACGGCAAACGGCTGACGGCGGATCATGATGGCTCAGGGCCGCCCCGCAGGGAAGACGCCACGCACGTCCCAGGACCGAGTCCACACGCGGCTGCGGACGGAGCCCGCGCACGGCCCGGGACGGAACCCGTGCACGGGGGCCGGCCGGCGGCAGCCCGCCGGCGTGCGGCGGGGTGCCTGCCCGCCGACGGTCGCCGGCCGCTCCCGCCGCCCCGATCCCGCGCGGTTACGGTACGACCGTCACCGGCCAGCGTCCCGCCTTCACCAGCCGGACCGCCACCGAACCGATGATCCGGTGTCCGGCCTGCTCCGAGGCACCCACCACCACCGCGTCCGCCTTCAGCTCGTCGGCCGCCGTCACCAGCCCGGTGTACGGGTCGCCGCGGAAGGTGTGGAACTCCCAGCGCACCTCGAATATCCCCTTGAGCCGCTCGGCGGCCTCCCGGATCTGCGCCACCAGCTCGTCGGCGATCTCGTCGGTGGTCTCCGCCACGGGCGCCCCGAGCGCCGCGCCGGCCGCGAGCACAGGCTGCACGTACACCACCGCGAGCAGCGCGTGCTGGCGGCGGGCCAGTCCCCCCGCGTACGCGGCGGCGCGCATCGAGGACTCCGAGCCGTCCACCCCGACCAGGACGACCTTCGGCCCGTCCGTGCCCCGCTCGAACTGATGCGAGCGCTGTTCGTGCTGTTCCGTCACGGCCGTGAGGCTATCGGAACCATTCCCTCCCACCGGGCGCGGGGCCCCGCGCCCGGTCCGCACCGCCGGGGCGGCGCCGGCCGCTCGACGCGCGGGCCGTGCCGCCCCTTCCTACAGTCGGAACCATGACTGCCAGCGCGGAGCCCGCCGCACCGAGGGGCGCCCCCGCCCCGGCCCACCCGCCCGCCGGCGGGCGCCTCGGCCGGGTCCCGGAGGCCTTCGGCGCCCTCTTCGCCGCCCTCGGCCTGCTGTGCACCCTGCTCGCGTTCATCCCGCCCCTGCGCCGCGTGCTCCTCCCGGCCGACCGCGCCCTCGACCTGCTCCTCTTCCCCATCAGCGCCAACCTGGCGTACGCCGTCTTCCTGTTCCTGCTGGCCGGCGCCACCGCCGCCCGCAAGAAGGTGGCCTGGTGGCTGGTCGTCGGCTACCTCGGGCTGCTCGTCCTCACCGACGCGCTCGGCGCGGCCGCCGGCCTGTACGCCGAGTCACTGCCCTCCCTCGTGCTGTGCGCGCTGCTGCTCCTCCTGCTCCTGGCGGCCCGCCGCGAGTTCTACGCCGCCTCCCGCCGCGGTGCCGTGCGCCGGGCCCTCGCCGTGCTGCTGGCCGGGCTGGTCGTGGCGATCCTGCTCGGCTGGGGGCTGGTGCTGCTGTTCCCGGGCACCCTCCCGGCGGGCCAGCACCTCGCCTGGGCGGCCGACCGGGTGTGCGGCGGGCTGGTCGCCAACAGCTCCTTCGACGGCCGGCCGCCGCACCGGGTCACCTTCGCGCTCGGCCTGCTCGGCGCCCTCGCCCTGCTCAACGCGGCGGCCACCCTGTTCCGCTCCCAGCGCCTGGAAGCCGCCCTGCACGGCGACGAGGAGGCCCGCATCCGCGCCCTGCTGATCGCGTACGGCGACCGGGACTCCCTCGGCTACTTCGCCACCCGGCGCGACAAGGCCGTCGTCTTCTCGCCCAGCGGCAAGGCCGCCGTCACCTACCGCGTCGAGGCCGGCGTCTGCCTGGCCAGCGGCGACCCCGTCGGCGACCCGGAGGCCTGGCCGCCTGCCATCGCCGCCTGGCTGGACCTGGCCCGCCGGTACGCCTGGGCGCCCGCCGTGATGGGCGCCTCCGAGGACGGCGCCCGCGCCTACGCCCGCGCCGGGCTCGGCGCCCTCCAGCTGGGCGACGAGGCGATCCTGCACATCCCCGGCTTCGACCTCGACGGCCGCGACATGCGGGTCACCCGGCAGGCCGTGAACCGGGTCCGCCGCACCGGCGCCACCTGCCGGGTCCGCCGTCACGCCGTCCTCACCCCGGCGGAGATGGAGGAGATCGTCCGCAAGGCCGACGCCTGGCGCGACACCGAGACCGAACGCGGCTTCTCCATGGCCCTGGACCGGCTCGGCGACCCGGCCGACGGCGACTGCCTGCTCGTGGAGGCCCTCGGCGACGACGGCCGGCTCCTCGCCCTGCTCTCCTTCGTCCCCTGGGGCCGCGACGGCGTCTCCCTGGACCTGATGCGCCGTGACCGGACCGCCCCTAACGGCGTGATGGAGTTCATGGTCGCCGAACTCTGCGCCGCCGCCCCGAAGCTGGGCGTGCGCCGCATCTCCCTGAACTTCGCCGTCTTCCGGTCCGTCTTCGAGGAAGGCGCCCGAATCGGCGCCGGCCCCGTCCTCAGGCTCTGGCGCCGCCTGCTGCTGTTCTTCTCCCGCTGGTGGCAACTGGAGGCGCTGTACCGCTCCAACGCCAAGTACCGCCCCGAGTGGTACCCGCGCTTCATCTGTTACGCCGACACCGCCTCCCTCGCCCGCATCGGCCTCGCCTCCGGCATCGCCGAGGGATTCGTGTCCGTACCGTCCCTGCGCAAACTCTGGGGAAAGGGGCACCCGAACACCGGACAGCGGCCCGCCACCACCGAGGGGCTGCCGTCCCTGACGGCGCTCGGCCCGGACGGAGGGGACCGGGCCGGGCCCGCGACCCCGGACGCGGGCCTGCCCGACCAGGTCCGCGTCCGGCACCACACACTCGACCGGCTGCGCGCCACCGGCACCGACCCGTACCCGGTCGCCACCGCCGCCCCCACCCACGCCCTCGCCGACGTACCGCCCGGCACGGACGTCACCGTCGCCGGACGCGTCATGCTGGTCCGGGACCTCGGAGGCATCGTCTTCGCCGTGCTGCGCGACTGGTCCGGCGACCACCAGATCGCCCTCACCCGCGACGGCTCCGGCCCGGAACTCGACCGCTTCACCGCCGACACCGACCTCGGCGACCACATCACCGCCACCGGCCACGCCCGGCCCAGCGACCGCGGCGAACCCACGGTCTTCGTCACCACCTGGCGGCTCACCGGCAAATGCCTGCGCCCGCTGCCCGACAAACGGCGCGGCCTCACCGACCCCGAGGCCAAGGTCCGCCGCCGCTACCTCGACCTCCTCACCAGCCCCGACGCCCGCGCCGTCGTCCGCGTCCGCTCCGCCGCCGTCCAGGCGCTGCGGCAGGGCCTGCTGGAGCGCGGCTACCTGGAGGTCGAGACCCCGATGCTCCAGCAGATCCACGGCGGCGCCAACGCCCGCCCCTTCACCACCCACATCAACGCCTACGACCTCGACCTGTACCTGCGCATCGCCCCCGAGCTGTACCTGAAACGGCTGTGCGTCGGCGGCCTGGAGAGGGTCTTCGAGCTGGGCCGCACCTTCCGCAACGAGGGCGTCTCCCACAAGCACAACCCCGAGTTCACGATGCTGGAGGCCTATCAGGCCCACGCCGACTACGACGTCATGCTCGACCTCACCCGCGAGCTGATCCAGGGCGCCGCGACGGCCGCCTTCGGCTCCCCGGTGGCCCGCAGGGACGGCAGGGAGCACGACATCTCCGGGGCGTGGCCCGTGAAGACGGTGTTCGGGGCGCTCTCCGAGGCACTCGGGGAGAACATCGGCCCCGGCACCGAACTGCTGCGGCTGCACCGGCTGTGCGACCGCGCCGGGGTGCCGTACACCCCCGACGACGGACCCGGCGACATCGTCCTGGAGATGTACGAGCGGCTGGTCGAACACCGCACCGAACAGCCCACCTTCTACAAGGACTTCCCGACCGACGTCTCCCCGCTGACCCGGCAGCACCGCACCGACCCGCGGCTCGCCGAGCGCTGGGACCTCGTCGCCTTCGGCACCGAACTCGGCACCGCCTACTCGGAGCTGACCGACCCCGTCGAACAGCGCCGCCGGCTCACCGCGCAGTCCCTGCGGGCCGCCGGCGGCGATCCGGAGGCCATGGAACTGGACGAGGACTTCCTCCAGGCCCTGGAGTACGCGATGCCACCGACCGGCGGCCTCGGCCTCGGCGTCGACCGGCTCGTCATGTTCCTCACCGGCCTGACCATCCGCGAGACGCTGCCCTTCCCACTCGTCCGGCACCGCTGACCGCACCGCCGGCTCGGCCGTTCGGGTGCAATCCGGCCGCCACACCGGTGGCGTTGGGGTGCGCCGGAGCCCGGCGGGGCGACTGATGAGTCATGCAGAAGGATCAGTTGCCCACACGGCGCCGGATGCTGTTCGCAGGCGCCGCCGCTCTGGGAGCCGCGGGAGCCGCGGGCGCCGTCGGCGCCGTGCTGGCGGGAGGCGGCGGGGAGCCGGCCGGAACGACCGCGGCCCCCGTCGCCGGCCCGCAGGCCCGCCAGGTGCTCAAGCCCTCCGCCTTCCGGCTCCAGCCGCTCACCGGATACGGTCCGCCGCGCGCCGCGCCCCGCAAGCTCAAGGTGCGCAGGGAACCCTTCCTGCGGATCTCCGGGCACGGCCGGCGCATGATGCTGACCTTCGACGACGGCCCCAACCCCGACTACACCCCGCACATCCTGGACACCCTCGCCAAGTACGACGTCCGGGCCATGTTCTTCGTGTGCGGCGAATGCGTCGTCGAGAACAGGGAACTGCTGGCCCGCATGGCCGACGAGGGCCACGTCGTCGGCAACCACACCTGGACGCACCCGCTGCTGACCACCCTGGGCCGCAGGGAGATCCGCTCCGAGATGGAACGCACCAGCGACGTCATCGAGGACACCTACGGCGAGCGCCCCCAGTGGTTCCGCGCGCCCTACGGCGCATGGAACCGGGCCGCCTTCCAGCTGGGCGCCGAGATGGGCATGGAACCGATGGCCTGGACCGTGGACACCACCGACTGGACGGTGCCCGGCACGGACACCATCGTCGACCAGGTGGTGCAGGGTGCCGCCCCCGGTGTCGTGGTGCTCTCCCACGACGCCGGCGGTGACCGTTCGCAGAGTGTCCGCGCGATCCGCGAGTACCTGCCCTATCTGCTGGACTCCGGCTACCACCTCACGGTGCCCCCCCGGCGCATGTGACATACGCCCGGGGACGCGGGACGCCCGCCTGCAGCCCGCCGGGCCTCCGCGGTTCAGCCGACCGAGGCCAGGCGGGCGAAGACGACCACGTTGCCGTCGTAGCCGTTCTGCTTGGAGAAACCGCCGCCGCAGGTGATGACGCGCAGTTCCGGTCTCCCCTTGGAGCCGTACACGCGGTCGCCGGGGAAGTTGTTCTTCTCGAAGACCTCGACCCCGTACACCTCGAAGACCGCGGTCCGTCCGTCCTGCCGTACGACCTCGACCCGGTTCCCCTTCTTCAGGGCCCCGAGACCGTAGAACACGGCGGGGCCCTGCTTGTTGTCGACATGGCCGACGACGACGGCGGTGCCCTTCTCGCCGGGGGAGACCGCGCCGGTGAACCAGCCGGCCATGCCGGGGTTCTCCGGCGGCGGCGCGGCGACCCAGCCGTCCGCGTCGAGACCGACCGGCATGACCGGCGCGTCGACCTGGATGGCGGGGATCCGGACCCGGTCGACGGCGGAGAACGGCAGCGTGACGGGCGCGGCGGCGAAGGTGTCCGGGGCGGCGCTGGTGTCCGGGGCCGCCGCGGACGCCGGCTGCGGAGGGCCCACGTCGAACTCACCGGAACCGTTGCGCATGAGCGCCAGGCCGGTCAGCAGAACAAGCGCTATCACCCCCCAGGGCGCGCGCTTCCTGCGCCGTTCCTCCTCCTCGGCCAGCTCGGACAGCCTGGACGCAGACATTCGCCAACCCCTCTCCACGCTGCCGGCACCACGTCCCTCGCGCATGGGAAAACGCTAAGTCCCGCGCGCGCGGCGGGCGACGGGGCGAGAGGCGAACGGGTGGCCCGCGGGCTTTCCGGTGCGCCATCCGAGTTGCCGTTCCGAGGATTTTTCTGACGGTCCGTGACCTGCGGCAATATCAGATTGTGTGGATATCTGTCGGCGTGTCGGCTCACCAGTACGGACCATTCTCGACATGCGGGCGTGTTCCGCACGTCGGAGGGTCGGTCCGGGAGGTGCTTTCTCGCCGATCCACCGGGAACGGGACCCGGGGCGCCTTCCGCGGAGGATCACATGCGAAACCAACGTGCCCTCGCGGCGGCGTGCGCCGCGGTCGCCGCGCTCGGGCTCGCCGCCCCCGTGGCCGTCGCGGACGGCATGGGCAATGGGGGCGGGCCGAGCAGCACCGACACCACCGTCATCGTCCCGGGAACCGGCACCGGCACCGGCGCCGGCAACTGGAACGGGAACGGCAACGGGAACGGCAACGGGAATGGCAACGGCAACGGGAACGGCCGCGGGGACGGCGGCTTCGGTAACGGCAACGGATTCGGCAACGGGAACGGGAACGGTCGCGGGGACGGCGGCTTCGGGAACGGGAACGGGAATGGTCGTGGAGGCGACGGGTTCGGGAACGGCAACGGGTTCGGTAACGGGAACGGGTTCGGCAACGGCAATGGCCGTGGTGACGGCGGCTTCGGGAACGGGAACGGCGGCTTCGGGAACGGGAACGGGAACGGGAACGGTGGTTTCGGGAACGGGAACGGCAACGGGAACGGTGGCTTCGGGAACGGGAACGGCAACGGGAACGGTGGCTTCGGGAACGGTAACGGTCATGGGGGCGACTTCGGTCCGCGCAACATCGTCGCCACACCCGGTGTCATCGCCGCCGGGGGCCGTCTCACCGTCACCGTGAACGGCTGCCGGGGCGGCACCATGAATTCCCGGGCCTTCGGCACCGCCCCGCTGACGTCGTTCCGCGACGACACCGCGCGCGGTGTGGCCACCATCGACCGCGACGCCCGTCCCGGCCGGTACGACATCACCGTCCGCTGCGACGGCCGCACCCTGACCCGCCCGGCCGCCTTCACCGTGATCGGCGGTGTGCAGGGCGGTATCGGCGGCAGCCGGTCCAGCGGCGCGACACCCACCGACATGGCCATCGGCGGCGGCCTGGTGGCCACGGCACTGATCGGCGGCGGTGCCTTCTGGCTGCGCCGCCGGCACGAGAAGCGCGCCTGAGGCCCCCGGCCCGCCGAGCCACGGGTCCGTCCCGGCGGCCGGCCACGGCGCACATCGACAGGTCATCGCCCCGGTCCCTCGCGGGAGCGGGGGCGAAGGCCTGTCGCGCTATCCGGAGATGCTCGGGAAGAGGTTGAGGAACGGTTCCGCGGTGACCGCGATGCCCCGGCTGTACGGGGCGTCGAGGTCCCAGATGAGGAACAGCATGAAGGCGATGGTGGCCGAGAACAGTCCGGCCAGGACCAGCTCGCGCCCGGTCCGGCGGATCTGGAGCGCGAACACCATGCCGATCGTGATCAGGCCCCCGGTGATCAGCCCCCACCACACGACCGAAGGCATGGTCGCCCCGGTGGAGTCGGCACGCGCGTTGCGCGCCTGGTCGGCCGCGGCCATCTGGTCCAGCAGCGGCTGGTAGGTCTGGGCCTCGAAGTCGTTCCCCGGCCGGTAGTCGGTGACGTCCGCGCGGATCTTGTGCAGCAGGGCGGTGCCGCGGTCCGTCACCTGTTCGTCGTCGGCCATCGCCGTCCACTCGGTGTGCACGACGTAGCCGACGTAGGCGTCGATGTCACGGCGGATGCCGTCACGGACGTCCGGCGGGTAGACCCGGACCCGCTCCGAGATCTCGTGCAGTGCCTGGGCCTCGGACTGCACGTAGTCCTGGGCGGCGCTGCGGGCCTCCCACACGCCCGCGATGGCCAGGCCCAGGACGATGGCGTAGATGACGCCGATCCACATCGTCATGTACTCGATGACGTCCGGGGTCTCGCTGGGGTCCTCGTCCTCGGCCGCGGTCCGGTGCCGTACCAGCGTGATGACGACCACCACGGCGCAGGCCCCCAGCATCGCGAGGACGAGAACAAGCCAATCCGACAACTGGTGCCTCCACAGGGTGAGCGGGGCCGGCGCGTCAGCGCGGGCGCAGTGCCGCGACGGCGACGATCGCGGGGACGGTGATGAGCAGGACGTAGGTGACCGGCGTGGTGTGGCCGTGCGCGTGGTGGCTGACGTGGTGCGGGTGGTACGCCGGGTAGCGCACCGGCGTCATCGGAGGCCGTGGGGCGGGCTTGGGCGCCGGCCTTGGTGCGGGTTTCGGCCGGGGCGGCGGTGGCGGGGCGGGTGCCGGTGCCGGCGGGGGAGCCGGAGCGGGGCGGGCGGGCGGGCGTGGCCTGGGCGGGGCCGGCGTGGGGGTGGGTGTCGGGCGCGGACGGGGCGTCGGCTCGGGCGGGGGCGGAGGCGGGGGTGTCGGCTCGGGTGGTGGGGGTGGGGGCGGAGGCGGTGTGGGGGTGGGCGTCGGCGTGGGAGTGGGCGGGCACGGTGGCGGGGGCTCGGGGCAGGGCGGGTCCGGCCAGTGGTGGCCGCCGGCGTGGGCGACCGCGACCGTGCCGTCCGGTCCGGTCGAGGCGGAGGCGCAGGCGTCGGCCGACGCGCTGCCGACCGGGCAGCCCACCAGGGTCCAGGTCAGCGTCAACAGAGCCAACACCCTTGTGGTGGGCGCGCATCGGGTCGCTCTGAGTCCATGCACGACGAAGATCATGCGGTGCGGGAAGCCGTCGTGCGCCGTTGTGCGCCCACAATGCTCCGAAGGGAGGACATAGTGCGATCACTGGTTTGACGGCGGGAAGAGCCCCGCCGGTGTGATGCGCACATCCGTACGACCTTTCGCGGGCCGGTCGGGTCGCGGGGCCCGGAAAGAATTTCCGGGCGCCGTTGAACGCTGCGGCCCCCGTGCCGCGTACCCATAGCCGTGCGGCGGCGCGGCAGGCGCTGCGATATCCAGGCGATATTGGGGAGTTACGGATGAAGACCTCCTGGCGGACCGCCTCACTGGTGGCCACGGCAGCCTCGGTGCTGGCGCTGACGACGGCGTGCGGTCAGGACAACAGCGCCGCTCCGGCGGCGGCGGCCCAGAACGTCGGGGCCACGGCCGCGGCCGGTGACTACGGCAGCCCGGGCGCCGGGACCGCGACCGCCGCGGGCAACGGGTACGGCGCCGACGGCAGCCAGAGTTCCAGCTCCCCGACCGCGGCGGCGCCCGCGGGCAAACTGACCGTGGCCAGCAACCCCGATCTGGGCAGCGTGCTGACCGACGGCTCCGGTCTCACCCTCTACCGGTTCGACAAGGACACCGCCAAGCCGCCCACCTCGAACTGCGCCGGGGACTGCGCCACCACCTGGCCGCCGGTCCCCGCCGACGACGCCAGTGCCGGCGCCGGCATCGACAAGGCGCTGCTCGGCGAGGTCACCCGCGCCGACGGCACCAAGCAGCTCACCGTCGGCGGCTGGCCCGCCTACCGCTATGCCAAGGACGTCAACTCCGGTGACGTCAACGGCCAGGGCGTGGGCGGCAAGTGGTTCGCGCTGGCCCCCACGGGCAAGAAGGCCAAGGTGTCGAACCTGCCGGGCCTGTCCGTTCGCAAGGACCCCAAGCTCGGTGACGTCGTCGTGGACAAGAACGGCATGACGGTCTACCGCTTCCTGAAGGACCAGGCCTGGCCGAAGTCCGTCTCCAACTGCACGGGCGCCTGCCTGGAGAAGTGGCCGGCCGTCGGTCCGGTGAACGCGACCGACACGGAGGGCGTGAAGAAGAAGGGCCTGATGCCCTTCACCCGCCCCGACGGCGTCCGCCAGATGTCGGTCAACTGCTGGCCGATCTACACCTTTTCCGGGGACAAGGCCCCCGGTGACACGAACGGTCAGGGCGTAGGCGGCACCTGGTACGCCGTCTCGCCCGACGGCAAGCCGGTCGGCGCGCCGGGCAAGTAGATCACCTCCCCAGGGTCGATCGTCCCGCCCGGCCCGGCGCTACGACCGAAGGTCCGCCCCCTCCGCACCGCACGGAGGGGGCGGACCGTTGTGCGTCGCGGAACCGGTGACGGCCCCGGCAACGGTCGTCGCAACGGCCGGGCCGGCGGCTGCCGTACGGCCGTCACGCAGCGGAGCCGTTCGGGCACTTGCCGCAGGCCGTGACCGGGAACGGATGGTCAATTTCCGTTTCAGGTCGCTCCTTTGGCGGGCGATCAGTAGCCTCAGCTCGAACACCGGATCGCCTACACCTGTCCACGCCTTGGAGACATACATGGAGCGTCCTGCCTGGGCCCCACGGAGCATCGACATCTCGGTGCCGAGCGTCTCACGGATCTACGACTACTACCTGGGCGGTTCGCACAACTTCGAGGTCGACCGGGAAGCGGCCCGCGCGGCCATGGAGTTCCTGCCGGGTCTGCCGAAGATCATGCAGGCCAACCGGGCGTTCATGCGCCGGGCCGTGCGGTTCGCGGCCGGGGAGGGCATCACCCAGTTCCTCGACATCGGCTCCGGTATCCCGACGTTCGGCAGCGTCCACGAGGTGGCCGGGGCCGCCGCGCCGGGCGCCCGCGTGGTCTACGTCGACCACGACCCGGTCGCCGTCGCCCACAGCGAGGCGGTCCTGGCGGGCCACGACGACGCCGGCGTGGTCGCCGCCGACCTGCGCAAGCCGCACGAGATCCTCTCGGCTCCCCGGCTGGAGCGGCTGATCGACCTGAATCGGCCAGTGGCCCTCCTCCTCGTTGCCATACTGCACTTCGTGGAAGACGCGGACGACCCGTACGGCGCGGTGGCCGAGTTGCGCGACGCACTCGCGCCCGGCAGCCTGCTGATCCTCACGCACGCCTCGTACGAGGGAATCCCGGTGGCCGCCGACCGGGCCGAGGGCGCCGTGGACGTGTACAAGGACATCCGCAACCCGCTGATCATGCGCTCGCGCGAGGAGATCGCGCGGTTCTTCGAGGGGTACGACATGGTGGAACCCGGACTGGTGCCGATGCCGCACTGGCGCCCGGAATCGGCTCCCGAGGACGAGGATCCGTACGCCTTCTCCGGATTCGCCGGCGTGGGGCGTACGGCGTGACCGCGGAACCGGACGGGCCGGAGGACAGACTGCGCCGGCTGACGACGATCTGGAGCCGGGCGGTCTTCCCCGTCACCTCCACCTCGCTGACCCGCCCCGAGTTCGAGAAGCTGCTCCTGCCCCTGGCCCGCCGGTTGAGCGGACTGCTGCGGGCCCGAAGCTTCGACGCGGACGCGGCGAAGGCCGTCGGCGCGGCCCTGGTCGGGGCGCACTGCACCGACCCCGAAGCGCTCACCCGCACCCTGGACTGCGTCGACGCCTACCTGGTCCTGTACTGCGGCGAGGACGGCCCCCAGGACGAACTGCGCGTCCGCTCCTCGCGGTTGCAGCACGCGATGGCCGCCGGCTACGCCCAGGCGCTGCGAGAACGCACACTCGCCGAGCAAGAGGCCATCGCCCAGGCGGCGTTGTTGGCCCAGGGCGTCGTGGCGCAGGCGCTGCACGCCAGTGAGGCCCGCTTCCGCGCGGTCTTCGAGGGCGCCGCCATAGGGATCGGCATCGCCGCTCTCGACGGCACCGTCCTCCAGGTCAACGAGGCGCTGCTGCGCATGTTCGGGGCCTCCCCGCAGTCCCTGCGCGGCCGGCGCGTCCAGGACTGGGTGCACCCCGAGGACGCCCCGCAGACCTGGCGGCTCTACGACGAACTCGTACGCGGTGAGCGCGAGCACTACCACATGGAGAAGGCGTTCAACCGCCCCGACGGCACCGTGCTGTGGACCAACCTGACGGTCTCCCTGCTGCGCGACGCCGACGGCAACCCGCAGTACCAGCTCGCCCTGATGGAGGACACCACCGAGCGCCGGCTGCTCAACCTCCGGCTGCGCTACGAGGCCACCCACGACGCCCTCACCGGGCTGCCCAACCGCACCCTGTTCTTCGAGCGCCTGGAGAAGGCCCTGAACGCGGGCGAGGGCCAGCGCTTCGGGCTGTGCTACCTCGACCTCGACGGCTTCAAGACCATCAACGACAGCCTCGGCCACGCGGCCGGCGACCGGCTGCTGGTGGAGGTCGCCGACCGGTTGCAGTCCTGCGCCACCGCGCCCGGCGAGATGGTCGCCCGGCTGGGCGGCGACGAGTTCGTGGCCCTGACCACGGGGCCCGGCACCGAACACGAGGTCGACGAACTCGCCGAGCGCATCATGAACGCGCTGGTCACCCCGGTCAGCATCGACGGCCGCGATCTGCTGGTCCGCGGCAGCCTCGGCATCGTCGAGGGCCCGGCGGGCGAACGCACCGCGGCGGAGGTCCTGCGCAGCGCCGACATCACCATGTACCGGGCCAAGTCGGCGGGCGGCAACCGCTCGGAACTCGCCGACCCCGAGGCCGACGCCCGCGCGATCACCCGGCACGGCCTGACCACGGCCCTGCCGACCGCCCTGGAACGGGGCGAGTTCTTCATCGAGTACCAGCCCCTGGTGCACCTCGGCGACGGCAGTGTGCGCGGCGCCGAGGCGCTGGTGCGCTGGCTTCATCCGCAGCACGGCGTCCTCGGCCCCGACCGGTTCATCCCGCTCGCCGAGCACACGGGCCTGATCGTGCCGCTCGGCCGCTGGGTGCTGGAGGAGTCGATCCGCCAGGCCCGCGCCTGGCGCGAGCGCCACGCCGGGCAGGCCGCCGGCCCGCTGCGCATCAACGTCAACCTCTCGCCCTGCCAACTCACCCATCCCGGGCTGGTCCAGGACACGGTCGACATCCTGGAGCGCGCGGGGGTCACCCCGGACGCGCTGTGCCTGGAGGTCACCGAGTCCGCCCTGATCGGCGCCGACGACGACCTGCTCAAACCGCTGCGCCGGCTCGCCGAGATGGGCGTCGACATCGCCCTGGACGACTTCGGCACCGGCTACTCCAACCTCGCCAACCTGCGCCGCCTGCCGGTGAGCGTCCTCAAACTGGACCGCTCCTTCACCCAGGGCATGCAGCAGTTCCCCGCCGACCCCGTCGACCTGAAGATCATCGAGGGCATCGTCTCCCTCGCCCACAGCCTCGACCTGGCGGTCACGGTCGAAGGCGTGGAGACCGGCGCGCAGGCCGAGCAGCTGCGGATCCTGGGCTGCGACACGGCCCAGGGCTGGTACTACGCCCGCCCGGGGCCGCCCGAGCGCCTGCACCAGCTGGCCCTGGTGGACGCGACGGGCTGACCGCCCCGGGGCAAGGGGCACGCGGGGCGTCGGCCGGCGCGCCACGCCGACCGACAGACCCGGCACGCCGCTGACGGCTGGCGCCCGGCCGGCCTGACGCGCCGGTGACCGGGCCGACCGCTCCGGGGGTGCGCGGGGCCGCCGGGCGGCGCGTCACGGCGGCCGGACAGCCGTGCGCACCGGTGACCGGGCCAGGTACGCCGCTCACGACTGGTGTGAGCCGGCCCTTGGTCCTGCGCCCGCCCCGCCCACTGGGCGGACGCGTTCCTCACCGGGCCGGCGGGCCTTCCACCGTGCCGGCGCGCCGGTGACCGGACTGACGGGGGGTGCCGGGCGGCGCGTCCCGACGGCCGGACGGCCCGACACGCCGCTCACGGGGCCCGGTACGCCGCTTACGGCTGGCGTGGGCGAGCGCCCCCGATCCTCGCCGCCCCGGCCGCTGGGCGGATGTGTCTCTCCGGGCCGGCGGGCCTTCCACCGGGCCGGCGCGCCGGTGACCGGGCTGACGGGGGGTGCCGGGCGGCGCGTCACGACGGCCGGACGGCCCGACACGCCGCTCACGGGGCCCGGTACGCCGTTTACGGCTGGCGTGGGCGAGCGCCCCCGATCCTCGCCGCCCCGGCCGCTGGGCGGATGTGTCTCTCCGGGCCGGTGGGCCTTCCACCGGGCCGGCGCGCCGTGACCGGGCTGGCCACCCCGGGGTGTGCGGGGGCGCCGGGCGGCCTGGTCCGCCGCTCACGCGGCCCGGCACGCCGCTCACGGCTGGGGTGTGCGAGTCCCGATCCTCGCCGCCCCGGCCCGGCCGGGCGGACGGTCACCAGGCTGACCGCCCCGGGGTGTGCGAGGGTGCCGGGCGGCGCGTCACGGCCACCGGACGACCGGCACCCCGCTGACCGGGCTGACGCGCCGCTCGAACCTGGCGCGCCCGGTCGGGCGGACACGCCGCTCAGCGGGTGGACGCATCTCTCACCGGGCCGGAGCGTCTCCCCGCCGGGCCGGACCGTCTCTCACCGGGCCGGACCGTCTCTCACCGGGCGGGACCGTCTCCCCGCCGGGCCGGACCGTCTCTCACCGGGCCGGGCCGTCTCCCCGCCGGGCCGGACACGCCTCCCCGCTGGGTCGGGCCGGGCCGTCTCCCCGCCGGGGCGGTGCGTCTACCACCCGGCTGACGGGCCCGGCCGGGCCGATGCGCCCGGCTCCCGGCTGTCCCGCCCGGGTCAGCGTTCGAGGAGCATTCGCTGGAGTTCACGCGCGGCCCGGGGCGGGGCCACGTCGCTGCGGTGCGCCAGGGCGATGGTCCGGTGCAGCCCCGGCCGGGCCAGCGGGGTGACCCGCAGGTCCCGCCCCGCCCGGGTGGCCACCATCCGCGGCACCACGGCGATCCCCAGCCCCGCGCGCACGAAGCCCAGTACCGCGTCCATCTCGCCCCCCTCCACGGCGAAGTCCGGCTCGAACCCGGCGGAGCGGCACGCGGCGACGGTCAGCTCCCGCAGGTCGTACCCGTGCCGGAACATGACCAGCCGCTCTCCCGCAAGCTCGGCGACCTCCAGGATCCGCCCGCCCCGGCCGGGCGCCGGTGCCTCCGGTGAGGACACCACCACCAGGTCCTCCCGCAGCAGTTCCACGGTGGTCAGCGCGGGCGCCGGCGCCGGCAGCGGCAGGACCACGAGCGCCAGGTCGAGCGCGCCCCGCGCCAGCTCCCGCACCAGGTCGTGCGAGCCGCCCTCCTCGATCAGCAGGCGGATGCCCGGATACCGGTCGTGGAACGCGCGCAGCACGTCCGGCAGCAGGCCCGTGCACAGACTCGGTGTCGCCCCGAGCCGCACCCGGCCGCGCCGCAGCTGCGCCAGCTCCTGCACCTCCTGCCGGGCGGTGTCCGCGTCGGCCAGGATGCGCCGGGCCAGCGGCAGCAGCGCCGCCCCGGCGTCGGTGAGCGTGATGTTGCCCCGGGCGCGCAGGAACAGATCCGCGCCCAGCTCCCGCTCCAGCGCCTTGATCTGCTGGGACAGGGAGGGCTGGGCCACGTGGACCAGCTCGGCGGCCCGGGTGAAGTGCCGCGTCTCGGCGACGGCCACGAAGTACTGGAGCTGCTGGAACTGCATTCCGCCAGCATAGTCATTGCCTATCGAAACGAGCCGGACCATGTCTTGGACCGATCAGGTGCCCCGGGCCTAGCGTGCTGTTCCATGGCTCTCGCAACGCGGACGGACCGACGACCGTCCATGGCACGCACGCTGTGGGACTCCACCGTCGGCAAGAAGACGGTGATGGCCGTCAGCGGCGTGATCATGCTGCTGTACCTGGTCGCCCACGTCATCGGCAACCTGAAGATCTTCTTCGGTGCGGCGGAGTTCAACCACTACGCCCACTGGCTGCGCACCGCCGGCGAACCCTTCATGCACTACGAGTGGACGCTCTGGCTCGTCCGGATCGTCCTCCTCGCCGCCGTGGCCGCCCACGCCACGTCCGCCTACCAGCTCAGCCGCCGCGACCTGCGGGCCCGGCCCAGCGGGTACGTGCACAAGAAGCCGAGGGCGAGCTACGCCACCCGGACCATGCGCTGGGGCGGTGTCATCCTCGGCCTGTTCATCGTCTGGCACCTGCTGGACCTGACCACCGGCACCGTGCACTCCGGCGGCTTCCAGCCGGGCCACCCGTACCAGAACGTCGTGGACACCTTCTCCACCTGGTACGGCAACGTCGTCTACATCGTCGCGATGCTCGCACTCGGCCTGCACGTCCGGCACGGCTTCTGGAGCGCCGCCCAGACCCTCGGCGTGGGCAGCCGCACCCGCGACCGCGCCCTGAGGGTCGTCGCCGACGTCCTCGCAGCTGCGCTCACGGCCGGCTTCATCGCCGTACCCGTGGGCGTCATGACCGGAGTGGTGAGCTGACATGACCGTTTCCCCCGAGTACACCGACTACCGGACCGGCGCGCCGGTCACCGACACCAAGGCCCCCTCCGGTCCCGTCCACGAACGCTGGGACAAGCGCCGCTTCGAGGCGAAGCTGGTCAACCCCGCCAACCGGCGCAAGCACACGGTCATCGTCGTCGGCACCGGTCTCGCGGGCGGCTCCGCGGGCGCCACCCTCGCCGAACAGGGCTACCACGTCGTCCAGTTCTGCTACCAGGACTCCCCGCGCCGCGCCCACTCCATCGCCGCGCAGGGCGGCATCAACGCGGCGAAGAACTACCGCAACGACGGCGACTCGATCCACCGGCTGTTCTACGACACCGTCAAGGGCGGTGACTTCCGCGCCCGGGAGTCCAACGTCCACCGGCTCGCGCAGATCTCCGTGGAGATCATCGACCAGTGCGTGGCCCAGGGCGTGCCCTTCGCCCGCGAGTACGGCGGCCTGCTCGACACCCGCTCCTTCGGCGGCGTCCAGGTCTCCCGCACGTTCTACGCCCGCGGCCAGACGGGCCAGCAGCTGCTGCTGGGCGCCTACCAGGCGCTGTCCAGGCAGATCGCCGCCGGGAACGTGGAGATGCATCCGCGCACCGAGATGCTGGACCTGATCGTCGTCGACGGCCGGGCCCGCGGGATCGTGGCGCGCGACCTCGTCACCGGCAGGATCGACACGTACTTCGCCGACGCCGTCGTCCTCGCCAGCGGCGGCTACGGCAACGTCTTCTACCTGTCCACCAACGCCATGAACTCCAATGCGACCGCCGTCTGGCGGGCGCACCGGCGCGGCGCGTACTTCGCCAACCCCTGCTTCACACAGATCCACCCCACCTGCATCCCGCGCACCGGCGACCACCAGTCCAAGCTGACCCTGATGAGCGAGTCGCTGCGCAACGACGGCCGGATCTGGGTGCCCCGGGCCAAGGGCGACGACCGCCCGCCGCACCGGATCCCCGAGGAGGAGCGCGACTACTACCTGGAGCGGATCTATCCCTCCTTCGGCAACCTCGTGCCCCGGGACATCGCCTCCCGCGCCGCGAAGAACGTCTGCGACGAGGGCAGGGGAGTGGGCCCCGGCGGCCAGGGCGTCTACCTGGACTTCGCCGACGCGGTCCGGCGGATGGGCCGGCAGGCCGTGGAGGCCAGGTACGGCAACCTCTTCGAGATGTACCGGCGGATCACCGACGAGGACCCCTACGAGGTGCCGATGCGGATCTACCCGGCCGTGCACTACACGATGGGCGGACTGTGGGTCGACTACGACCTCCAGACCACCGTCCCCGGCCTGTTCGCCGTCGGCGAGGCCAACTTCTCCGACCACGGCGCCAACCGGCTCGGCGCCTCCGCGCTGATGCAGGGCCTGGCCGACGGCTACTTCGTGCTCCCGGCCACCATCAACGACTACCTCGCCCGCACCCCGCACCAGGAACCGGTCACCGCCGCACACCCCGTCGTCCAGGAGGTGCTGGCCGAGACCGAGGACCGGCTGAACCTGCTGCTGGCCGTGGACGGCGACCGCACCCCGGACTCCTTCCACCGCGAACTCGGCGAGTTGATGTGGGAGTTCTGCGGCATGGCCCGTACGGACAGCGGGCTGCGCAAGGCCCTGGAACGCATCCCGCAGATCCGCGAGGAGTTCTGGCGGCGCATCAGGGTGCCCGGCTCCGGCGCGGACTTCAACCAGTCGCTGGAGAAGGCCAACCGCGTCGTCGACTACCTGGAACTCGCCGAGCTCATGTGCCTCGACGCGCTGCACCGCACCGAGTCCTGCGGCGGCCACTTCCGCGAGGAGTCCCAGACCCCGGACGGCGAGGCGGCCCGCAACGACGACCTGTTCTCGTACGCCGCCGCCTGGGAGTTCACCGGCACCGGCCAGGCACCCGTCCTGCACCGCGAAGACCTGGTCTTCGAGTACGTCCACCCCACCCAGCGGAGCTACGCATGAAGCTCACCCTGCGCGTCTGGCGGCAGAAGAACGCCGATGCCGAAGGCGCCATGTCCACCTACGAGGTGGACGGCATCTCGCCCGACATGTCCTTCCTGGAGATGCTGGACGTCCTCAACGAACGGCTCATCCTCTCCGGCGAGGAGCCGGTCGCCTTCGACCACGACTGCCGCGAGGGCATCTGCGGCGCGTGCTCGCTCGTGATCAACGGCGACGCGCACGGGCCCGAGCGCACCACCACCTGCCAGCTGCACATGCGGTCCTTCCGGGACGGCGACACGATCGACGTCGAGCCCTGGCGGGCGTCCGCCTTCCCGGTGATCAAGGACCTGGTCGTGGACCGGTCGGCGTTCGACCGGATCATCCAGGCCGGCGGATACGTCACCGCACCCACCGGCTCCGCGCCGGAAGCGCACGCCACCCCCGTGCCGAAGGCCGACGCCGACCTCGCGTTCGAACACGCGGAGTGCATCGGCTGCGGCGCGTGCGTGGCCGCGTGTCCCAACGGGGCGGCGATGCTGTTCACCTCGGCGAAGGTCAACCACCTCAACGTCCTGCCGCAGGGCGCGCCCGAGCGGGAGACGAGGGTGCTGGACATGGTGGCGCAGATGGACGCGGAGGGCTTCGGCGGGTGCACGCTGGCCGGGGAGTGCGCGACCGCGTGCCCCAAGGGCATCCCGCTCGTCTCCATCACGCGCATGAACAAGGAGTGGCTGCGGGCCACCCGGAAGGTCAGGCGGTAGCGCCGTCCAGGGCGAGGGACAGGGCGGGGGACGGACCGCGGCCCGGCGGACACGGGCCGTCCACGGCTTCCCCCCGGGACGCTTCGATGAACGTTCGCCCACATTCGGGCGGGCGGGCGGGGCCGGGTAGGTGCTCACCCGGCCCCGTCTGGTTCACCCGGCGGCGCACCGGGCCCGCCGGACGCGTCCGCGAGGACGGCTGACCCCGCCGTTCAGCATCCCCACATCCACTCTCCCGGCATCCGTCACACGCACGCCAACCGGCATCGGGAGAACAGGGAAAGGCGGGCCGTACGCACCCGGGTCCGCCGCCGCTGTCGCCGACCCGGCCCGTGACCAGGAGAGTGCCATGACCGGCGTGTCCACCCTCGACCGTCCCCCGCAGCCCGCGGCACCCGCCCGCTACACCGTCACCCTCGCCCGCGACGAGGCCGGCGTGCGCGCCGCGCAGCGCCTGCGGCACGACGTCTTCGCCGGCGAGATGGGGGCCCTGCTGGCCGGCCCGGAGCCCGGCCACGACATCGACGCCTTCGACGCGTACTGCGACCACCTGCTCGTCCACGACACCGTGACCGGGCAGGTGGTCGGCACCTACCGGCTGCTGCCGCCGGAGCGGGCCGCGGTCGCCGGCCGCCTCTACTCCGAGGGCGAGTTCGACCTCGGCGCGCTCGACGCGATCCGGCCCGGCCTGGTCGAGGTCGGCCGCTCCTGCGTCCACCCCGACCACCGCGACGGCGCGGTCATCGGCCTGATCTGGGCCGGGATAGCCCGCTACATGACCGACCGGGGACACGAGTGGCTCGCGGGCTGCTGCTCCGTGCCGCTCGCCGACGGTGGTGCCCTCGCCTCCGCCACCTGGAACCGGGTCCGCGCCCGGCACCTCGCCCCCGACGAGTTGCGGGTCCGGCCCCTGCTGCCGTGGGTCCCCGACACCGGCCTCCCGGCCGCCCGCGCCGAACTGCCCGCCCTGCTGCGCGGCTACCTCCGTCTTGGCGCCTGGGTCTGCGGCGAACCCGCGCACGACCCCGACTTCGGCGTCGCCGACCTGTACGTCCTGCTGTCGATGCGCCGTATCGACCCGCGCTACCTGCGGCACTTCCTCTCCCTCGTGCCGGCCTGATGGGCGGCTGGCAGCCCGGCGCGCCCTGCACCCCGGGCGCCTGCGTGGAAAAGGCCGGGACCCCCGTGGCCGTACCCCGGGCGCTGCTGCGGCTCGCCGCGCTCACCGCCCTGGTGCTGGCCGGGATCGTCCTGTTGCCGCTCGCCCGGGGCTGCCCCGGCCTGCGGGGCGGGCTCCCCGCCGACTGGACCGGACGGTGGTGCCGGGCGATCGTGCGGGCCGCCGGGGTACGCGTCGGCATCACCGGCGCCGCCCCGCCGGCCGGCGGGCTGCTGCTGGTCGCCAACCACGTCTCCTGGCTCGACATCCCGCTGCTCACCGCCGTACGCCCCGCCCGGATGCTCGCCAAGAGCGAGATCCGGCGGTGGCCCGTGGCCGGCGCGCTGGCCGGGCGCGGCGGGGCCCTGTTCATCGAACGGGACCGGCTGCGCGCCCTGCCGGAGACCGTGGACCGGATCTCCGGCGCCCTGCGGACGGGCGCGGCCGTCACCGCCTTCCCCGAGGGCAGCACCTGGTGCGGGCGTGCCCACGGCCGCTTCCACCGCGCCGTCTTCCAGGCCGCGCTGGACGCGGGCGTGCCCGTCCAGCCGGTCCGCCTGCGCTACCGGCAGCGGGACGGCGGATCCGGCACCGCGGCGGCCTTCGTCGGCGAGGACACCTTCCTCGCCTCGCTGTGGCGGGTGGCCCGCACCCGGGGCCTGGGGTGGAGGTCCGGCCGGTGATCCCGCCGGGCGCCCACCTGGACCGGCGGGCCCTCGCCCACGCCGCCCAGCCGGCCGCCCCCCAGCCGGCCTGGACCCACGCGACCCTGGTCACCGGTGTCCTGCACGGGCCGAACGCCGGTCCCGGCCGGGTCACCGCCCCGGTGCCCCGGGTCCCGGCGGACCGTCCGCGGCTCAGGGCATGACCCGCGCCAGGTACGGCGCCGTCGCACTGCCCCGGGCCCGGGCCACCTGCTCCGGCGGGCCGGCCGCCACGATCCGGCCGCCCCGGTCTCCGCCGCCCGGACCGAGATCGATCACCCAGTCGGCGCCCGCGACGACCGTCATGTCGTGCTCGACGACCACCACCGTGTGCCCGGCGTCGACCAGGCCGTGCAGCCGGTCCGTGAGCACCTCCACATCGGCCGGGTGCAGTCCGGTCGTCGGCTCGTCCAGCAGATACAGGGTGTGGCCCCGGCGTCCCCGCTGGAGTTCACTCGCCAGCTTGATCCGCTGCGCCTCCCCGCCGGACAGCTCGGTCGCGGGCTGGCCCAGCCGCAGATAGCCGAGCCCCACGTCGAGCAGCGTGCCCAGACTGCGGGCGGCGGCCGGGATGTCCGCGAAGAAGTCCGCCGCCGACTCCACCGTCAGGTCGAGCACCTCGGCGATGCTCCGCCCCCGGTACTTCACCCGCAGGGTCTCGGGGTTGTAGCGGGCCCCGCCGCAGTCGGGGCAGGGCGCGTACGTGCTCGGCAGGAACAGCAGCTCGACGCTGACGAACCCCTCGCCCTGGCACGTCTCGCAGCGTCCGCCCGACACGTTGAAGGAGAACCGCCCGACCCCGTAACCGCGCGCCCGGGCCTCCTCCGTGCCGGCGAACACCTTGCGTACGACGTCGAACAGGCCCGTGTAGGTGGCCAGGTTGGAGCGCGGGGTGCGCCCGATGGGCTTCTGGTCGACCCGTACCAGCCGCTCCACCCCCGCCGGCCGCTGCGCCAGCTCGCCGACGAGCGTGGACTTCCCCGAGCCGGAGACACCCGTGACCGCGGTGAACGCGCCGAGCGGGAACTCGGCCGTCACACCGCGCAGGTTGTGCCGGGTCACCGGGCCCACGGTCAGCCAGCCGCGCGGCCGGCGCACCTCGCGCACGGGTCCGGGGGACTCGTCGAAGAGGTACGCCGCGGTGGCCGACTCCTCGACGGAGGCCAGCTCGGCCACCGGCCCGCTGTACAGCACCCGCCCGCCGTGCTCACCCGCGCCCGGGCCCACGTCCACCAGCCAGTCGGCGCCGCGCACCACCTCCAGGTGATGCTCCACCACGAACACCGAGTTGCCCGCGGCCTTCAGCCGCTCCAGCACGGTGATCAGCGCCTCGGTGTCCGCCGGGTGCAGTCCGGCGGACGGCTCGTCCAGCACGTACACCACGCCGAACAGTCCGGAGCGCAACTGGGTGGCCAGACGCAGCCGTTGCAGCTCGCCGGCCGAGAGCGTCGGGGTGGCCCGGTCCAGGCTGAGGTAGCCGAGGCCCAGTTCGGTCACCGGCTCGATCCGCGACGTCAGGTCCGCGGTGAGGACCCGGGCGGTCTCCGTGTCCCCATGGAGGAGTTGGGCGAGGTCGGTCAGCGGCAGCGCGGCCAGTTCGGCGATGCTCCGGCCGGCGAACGTCACCGCGAGCGCCTCGGGCCGCAGCCGGCTGCCTCCGCAGTCGGGGCAGGGCGCACTGGTGAGGAACCGCTCCGCCTTGGCCCGCAGGGTGGGTGAGCGGGTGTCGGAGAACGTCTTCAGCACATACCGGCGGGCACTCATGTACGTGCCCTGGTAGGGCCGTTGGATGCGGTCGGCGTCCCGGACGGGGTGGACGGTGACGACCGGCTGTTCGTCCGTGAACAGGATCCACTCGCGCTGTGCGGCGGGCAGCTCGCGCCAGGGCCGGTCCACGTCGTACCCGAGCGTGTCGAGGATGTCCCGCAGGTTCTTGCCCTGCCAGGCGCCCGGCCAGGCCGCGACGGCGCCCTCGCGGACGGACAGCGACGGATCGGGGACCAGCAGCTCCTCCGTCGTCTCGTGCACCAGGCCGAGGCCGTGGCACCCGGGGCAGGCGCCGGCCGCGGTGTTCGGCGAGAACGCGTCCGAGTCGAGGCGTTCGGCACCGGGCGGATACGTCCCGGCCCGGGAGAACAGCATGCGCAGCGAGTTGGACAGGTTGGTGACCGTGCCCACCGAGGAGCGCGAGGTGGGGGCCGAGCGGCGCTGTTGCAGCGAGACCGCGGGCGGCAGCCCGCTGATCTCACCGACCGCCGGGGCCCCTACCTGGTGGATCAGCCTGCGCGCGTAGGGTGCGACCGACTCGAAGTACCGCCGTTGGGCCTCGGCGTAGATGGTGCCGAACGCCAGGGACGATTTCCCCGAGCCGGAGACGCCGGTGAACACGGCCAGCACGTCCCGGGGGATGTCCACGTCGACGCCCTTGAGGTTGTGCTCGCGGGCGCCGCGGACGCGGACGTACGGGTCATGGGGGCTCTGCATCGGGAGGAGACTCTAGCCGCCCCCGCGGGTCACGCCTGCGGCGGGTTGCCCTGGTCGCGTGGGGCGCCGAACTCGTCCTTCAGCTTGTCCTGCCCGGTGTCGACCTGCGACCGGTACTTGTTCCCGGTCCGCTGGTCGACGTGGTCGCCGCCCTTGTCGATGCCCTTGCCGGCCATGTCCTCATGGCCCTTGAGCATGCCCTTGATCTTGTCCATGAAGGACATTGACAAGCCTCCTCGTCGTTCGGGATGTGCCCTCCCAGGGTCACCGGCCCCGGCCGGGTTCGCATCTCGGGCGCCTCACCGCCGCGGCGCGAGGAGCGCGGCGAGCCGCCGGTGGGAGTCCAGCAGGGCCGTACGGTCGTAGGTGCTGGTGGTGACCAGCACCTCCTGCGCGTCCGTCTCCTTCAGGACCCCCTCCAGCTCGTGGGCGACCTGCTCCGCGGTACCGGCGATGTGCCCGGCGAGAGCGGACTCGTAGACGTCGCGTTCCCTCGCGGACATCGGGCGGGCCTCGACGGACCCGGCGGGGGCGAGCGGCGGGAAGGTGCCGTGCGTGCGGGAGTACGCCATCGACCAGGCCTCGGGGACCAGCAGCCGGCGCGCCTCCGCCTCGGTGCCGGCGACCGCGACCGTGCCGGAGATCACCACGTACGGTTCGGCCGCCCAGGGGGAGGGGCGGAACTGGGAGCGGTACCGGTCGATGCCGCGGAGCATCCTGTCGCGGTCGCGCAGGTCTCCGATCACCATCGGCAGGCCCCCGCGCGCCGCGATCCGGGCGCCCTCGCCCATCGCCAGCACGAACGGCGGCACCGACAGCCCTTCCGCCGGGCGGGCGTGCACCCCGGCGGGTGAACCGACCGTGAACCAGTCCAGCAGTTCGCCGAGTTGCGCCCCGAAGTCCTCGGCGTCCCCCTTCTCCCGGCCCAGGGCACGGCGCACCCCGTCCGTGAAGCCCACGGAACGGCCCAGCCCCATGTCGATCCGCCCGGGGAACAGCGACTCCAGCACCCCGAACTGCTCGGCGACGACCAGCGGCCGGTGGTTGGGCAGCATGACGCCGCCGGTGCCGACCCGGATCGTGCGGGTCGCCGCGGCGACCGCGGCGGCGAGCACGGTCGGCGCGGAACCGGCGACGCCCGGCACGCCGTGGTGCTCGGACACCCAGAACCGGTGGAACCCGAGCGCCTCCGCCTCCCGGGCCAGCGCGACGGTGTCCCGCAGCGCCTCGGCGGGCGGGTGCCCCTCGCGGGTGCGGGAGCGGTCGAGGACGGAGAACCGGGTCCGGGCGATCAGTGAGCTGCTCACGCAGGGTTCAACGCCCGGGCGCCCCCAGGATTCCCGGGGGCGGTGGGGCGGTGGGGCGGCGCGGCAGTGGGCGGCGGGGTCAGGCAGTCGGCCGGTGGGGTCGGCGCGATGGGCACGGGCAGCGGTCTCGGCGCGGACCACGGCCGGCGGCGGTGCGCGGGTCGCCGGGTCGCCGGGTCGCCGGGGCGGCGGGGTGGCCGGGGCCGGGCGGCTGGCTAGGGTGGCCGGTGTGACCGACAGCAGCCGTCGCCCGCTCGCCGTGTTCGACCTCGACAACACGCTCGCCGACACCGCTCACCGCCAGCACTTCCTGGCCGCCCGTCCGCGCGACTGGGACGCGTTCTTCGCCGCCGCGCCCCAGGACCCGCCGCTCGCCGAGGGCGTGGCGCTGGCCGTGGAGAGCGCCCGCGCGTGCGAGGTCGTCTACCTCACGGGCCGTCCCGAGAGGTGCCGCCGGGACACCCTGGAGTGGCTCGCGGCCCAGGGGCTGCCCGAGGGGCACGTGCACATGCGGAGCGACGCCGACCGCCGACCCGCCCGGTTCACGAAGCTGCGGATCCTGCGCCGGCTCGCCCGGGACCGCGAGGTCCGCTTCCTCGTGGACGACGACGAGCTGGTCTGCGACGACGCCGAGCGCGCCGGGTTCACCGTCGTACGGGCCCGCTGGGCAGCGAAGTCGGCCGCGCTGGAGGAGGCGCAGGAGCGGGACGGCCGTACCTGACACCGGGACGGTGAAACCCGACGCCGGCCGGGCCGTGACCGCCGGCCGGGCCGTGGCGCGCGTCGGCGCGGCTCAGGAGCCGCCCTCGTCCTCGATCCGGAAGCCGACCTTCATGCCCACCTGGTAGTGCTCGATGCGGCCGTTCTCGATCTGGCCGCGGACCTGGGTCACCTCGAACCAGTCCAGGTTGCGCAGCGTCTGGTCGGCGCGGGCGATGCCGTTGCGGATGGCCTGGTCGACGCCCTCGTGCGAGGTGCCGACGATCTCGGTGACCCGGTAGGTGTGATTCGACATGCGGGTGCTCCTCTCGTCTCACGCGTACTCCACCGTGCCGTATCCGCGCCCCGACCGCACGCGCGTCGCGGGTGTACCGCCCGGTAGCCCTTGACCTCCGCATTGGTCCATACCAAAATCCAGCACACCCGTACGAGCATGCGCGCTCGTCCCCCCACGTCGGGCCCCCGCCCCTGTCCGCAGTACCGTGCAAGACAGAACAGGACCCCTCGTGAGACGTCGTCTGATCGCCCTTCTCTGTGTCACCGGCTCCCTCGTCAGCGGCTGCGGGATGCTCCCCGGCGGACACGACCGGAAGACCGTCACGGTGTGGCTGATGAAGGACAGCGCGTCCAAGGAGTTCCTGCACCGGTTCACGGAGGACTTCGAACGCGCCCACGCGGAGCTGCGGTTGGACATCCGCATCCAGGAGTGGACCGGCATCGTGGAGAAGGTCCGCGCCGCGCTGAAACCGGGCGCGGCCGACGGACCGGACGTCATCGAGGTGGGCAACACCCAGGTGCCGCTGTACGCGGACGACGGCCGGCTCGTGGACCTCACGCTGGAGTCGATGCGGGACTGGGGCAAGGAAAAGTGGCTGCCCGGCCTCGCCCAGCCCGGCAGGGACGGCAACAAGCAGTACGGCATCCCCTGGTACGCGGCCAACCGGGTGGTCATCTACCGCAAGGACATGTTCGAGCGGGCCGGCATCACCCGCCCGCCGAGGACCCGCGACGAGTGGCTCGCCGACACCGGGACGCTCGACTCGGGCGGTACGCAGGGCATCTACCTCGCCGGGCAGGACTGGTACACCCTCTCCGGCTTCATCTGGGACGAGGGCGGTGAACTCGCCCGGGAGAAGGACTACGAGTGGCAGGGCACCCTGGACACGCCCGCCGCGCTGCGCGGCATGGACTTCTACCGGCGCCTCCAGGCACTGGGCGAGGGCCCCGTGGACGCCGACGAGGAACACCCGCCCCAGGCCGGGGTGTTCGCCGGCGGCAAGGTCGCGCAGATCATCGCCGTACCCGGCCTCGTCCAGTCCATCGTGCGGCAGAACCCGGACCTGAAGGACAAGCTCGGCTTCTTCCCGGTGCCCGGGAGGACCGCCGGCCGGCCCGGCACCGTCTTCACCGGCGGCTCCGACCTCGTCGTGGCGCAGAACACCGACGACCAGTTCGCCGCCACCACCGTCGTCGGGGCGCTCACCGGCGCCAAGTGGGACACCGAACTCGCCCGCACCATGAACTACGTGCCCAACAAGACCTCGCTGGCCGGTGCGGTCGCCGACGAGGACGGGGTCGCCGCCATGGCCGCGGGCGCGGCGCACGGCCGGGCGACCCCGAACACCCCTCAGTGGGCCGACGTCGAGGCCGACAACCCGATCAAGGAGTACATGACGCGGGTGCTGAAAGGGGCCGACCCGGCGGCACAGGCCCGCAAGGCCTCCCGCGCGATCACCGGGAAACTCGCCCCGGACCTCGGCTGACTCACCGCGCCACGCTCAGCGACAGCGCGAACCGGCCCGGCTCGTCCGTCCACCAGTGGGTCAGCTCCAGTCCCGCGGCGGCCAGTTCGGCCGTCACCCCGTCCTTCTCGAACTTCGCCGACACCTCCGTGCGCAGCTCCTCACCCGCCGCGAAGTCCACGGCGAGGCCCAGCGCGGGGATCTTCACCGTCTGCGCGGTACGGGAGCGCAGCCGCATCTCGATCCACTGCCGCTCGGCGTCCCACAGGGCCACATGGTCGAAGGCGTCCGGATCGAAGTCGGCGCCCAGCTCCCGGTCGATGACGGCCAGCACGTTCTTGTTGAACGCGGCCGTCACCCCGGCCGCGTCGTCGTACGCCCGGACCAGCGCCCGCTCGTCCTTGACCAGGTCGGTGCCGAGCAGCAGCCCGTCGCCCGGGGCGAGCAGGGCCCGCACGGAGGCCAGGAAGGCGGCGCGTTCGGCCGGCAGCAGGTTGCCGACCGTGCCGCCCAGGAAGGCCACGAGGCGGGGCCCGGGGGTGGCCGGCAGGGCGAGCGGGGCGGTGAAGTCGGCGATCAGCGCGTGCACGTCGAGGTCAGGGCGCTCCTCGACGAGGGCCTGCCCCGCCTGGCTGAGGGCGCTCTCGCTGACGTCCACCGGGACGTACGCCGACAGGGGCAGCGCCTCGATCAGATAGCGGGTCTTCTCCGAGGAGCCCGAGCCCAGCTCGACCAGCGTACGGGCACCGCTCGCGGCGGCGATCTCAGCCGACCGGGCCGCGAGGATCTCCCGCTCGGCGCGGGTGGGGTAGTACTCGGGCAGTTCGGTGATCTGCTCGAACAGCTCGCTGCCACGGGCGTCGTAGAACCACTTGGGCGGCAGCCGCTTGGGGGTGGAGGTGAGACCGTGCAGCACGTCGGCGCGCAGCGCGGCGCCCGTCGTGTCCTCGGGGAGGGTGCGGGTGATGTGCAGGGGACTCAACGGCAGGGCTCCTTCGGTGATGCGGACGCCGGATCCTCCAGCGGGGCGAGCAGCACGCCGGCGCGGCTCGCGGTGAGCACGGTCCGGTCGGGAACCTCCTGCCAGAGCGGGTCGTCGTCGTACGGCTCGGACGCGACGACCGTGCTCAGGCCGGGCTCCGTGCGGTACCAGAGCGAGTCGCCCCAGGTGGTGGCGGCGATCGTGGCGCCGTCCGTGAGCAGCAGGTTCAGCCGGGAGGCGGGCGCCGCCTCGGCGAGGGCGCGGACGGTCTCACCGAGGGCCCGGGCGGGTTCGTCCCCGGTCCGCAGCCGGTGCAGCACCAGCGCCCAGACGAACGCCGAGTCGGTACGGGCCTGGAGGGACAGCAGGTCGACCGGGGGCAGCGCGGACACCAGCGGCGCCGCCGCGTCCGGCCAGCCGGCGATGGCGCCGTTGTGGCTGAACAGCCACCGCCCGGCCGCGAACGGCGCCGCCGCGGCCTCGGCGTCCGCGCCCGCGAGGGTCGCGTCCCGGACGGCCGCGAGCACGGCACCGGAGCGCACCACCCGCGCCAGATCGGCGAAGGACAGGTCCGCCCAGATGGGCCCGGCCCGCCGGTAGCGCGCCGGCACGGGGTCCCCGGGGGCGTACCAGCCCACTCCGAACCCGTCGGCGTTGACCGTGCCGTACCGCTGCCGTCGCGGCGCCCAGGACTGGCGCAGCAGGCTGTGCGCGGGCTCGGCCAGCACCCGGCCCAGCGGCTCCTCGGCTCCCAGGTAGGCGAGATGACGGCACATCAGACGGTCTCCGAACGCGCGGTGCGGAACCCGGAGAAGATCTGCCGCCGCACGGGGTGGTCCCAGTTGCGGAAGGTGCCCCGGCAGGCCACCGGGTCCACGGCGAACGAACCGCCGCGCAGCACCTTGTGGCCGGAGCCGAAGAACACCTTCGAGTACTCCTCGTAGGGGAAGGCCCGGAAGCCCGGGTACGGCAGGAAGTCGCTCGCCGTCCACTCCCACACGTCACCGATCAACTGCCGTACCCCGAGCGGTGACTCACCGGCCGGGTAGCTGCCGGCGGGGGCGGGGCCGAGATGGCGCTGACCGAGGTTGGCGTGTTCGGGCGCGGGGTCGGCGTCGCCCCACGGGTAGCGCATCGAGCGGCCCGTGGCCGGGTCGAAGCGGGCCGCCTTCTCCCACTCCGTCTCGGTGGGCAGCCGCCGCCCGGCCCAGCGGGCGTAGGCGTCGGCCTCGTACCAGCACACGTGCAGCACCGGCTCGTCCGGCGGGACCACCTCCGTGGCCCCGAACCGGCGCCGCAGCCACTGGCCGCCGTCCCGCCGCCAGAACAGCGGGGCGGTGATGCCGTGCGCCCTGATGTGCGCCCAGCCCTCCGGCGACCACCAGCGTTCGGTGTCGTAGCCGCCGTCCTCGACGAACGCCCGGTACGCCGCGTTGGTCACCGGTGTCGTGTCGATCCAGAACGGCGCCACCTGACGCGGATGCGCCGGGCGTTCGTTGTCGAGCGCCCAGGGCTCGGCGGAGGTGCCCATGGTGAACGGGCCGCCGGGCACCAGGACTTCGGCCGGCCCGGTGAACGGCGGGGCCGGCTCCGGGTCCGGGGCGGTCAGGGCCCGTGGTCCGCGCCGGAGCTGATGGGTGATCAGCATGGTCTCGTCGTGCTGCTGTTCGTGCTGCGCGACCATCCCGAAGGCGAAACCGGCCTCGGTCAGCCGGGAGCCGTGGAAGTCCGCCCCCGCCAGCAGGTCCAGCGCCCGGCCGCGTACGTCGGCCGCGTACCGGCGGGCCTCGGCGGGTGGCAGCAGCGGCAGCGAGGGGCGTTCCGCGCGCGGATGCTCGAAGGCGTCGTACAGGGAGTCGATGTCGGGCCGCATCGCCTCCCGGCCGCCGACCGCCCGCAGCAGCCACAGCTCCTCCTGGTTGCCGATGTGCGCCAGATCCCACACCAGGGGCGACATCAGCGGGGAGTGCTGGGCGGTGAGGTCCGGCTCGTCGACGCACGTCGTCAGCAGGGTCGTGCGGTCGCGGGCGGCGGTGAGGCAGGCCAGCGCCCGCTGCCGCAGGGCCTCGCTGTCCGTCTCGGTGGTCGTGATGTCGGTCTCCGGGGCGGTCATGCGCGGATGTCCTTCCTCCCGTGCGCGGTGGGCGTGCCTCCGGCCGGGCCGGGCCCGGGCCGGGGCGGTCCGGCGGGCAGCCCGTCCAGCAGGTCGTCGGCCGGGCAGCGGCCGCGGGCGACATGGCGGTCCCGGTACGCGGCCACGGCCTCGATGACCCGGGTGGTCGCCCCGCGCCGGGGCAGCGCCTCCAGGGCCGCCTCGAAACAGACGGCGGCGGCGTCGCGCAGCTCCGGGTCGGCGAGTCCCCGCCGGGCCGCGTCCACCCACAGCGGGTTGTGCGGGGCCGGCCGGTTCAGGGTCCGCTCGGTGAGCGGCTTCACGGTCCGGTAGGCGGTCTCGGCGGCCTGCGGGTCGTCGAACAGCGCCGCCGTCACCGCGAGGGGCACGATCCAGCCGTGCTCGCCGGGCTGCGCGTCGATCATCCGCAGTTCGAGGTGGCCACGGGGCCGGACCGGCGGGAACAGCGTCGTCAGGTGGTAGTCGAGGTCCGCCCGGGTGGGCGGCCGGGGCGAGCGGGTCCACTCCCGGAAGGTGAGCCCCTCGGGCACCTCCCACGGCCCGCCGTCCCGACGGACGCACATCACCGGGGAGTCCAGCACATGCCGGGCCCAGGCGGCCCGGGGCTCGGCGTCCAGCGGGGGAGCGCCGGCCCGGCCGGGACCGATCTGCGTCCACAGCAGCTGCCGGGTGGACATCCAGCCCGTGGGCCGTTGCCCGGCCAGCGGGGAGTTGGCGAACGCGGCGACCAGCACCGGGCCCAGCTGGTGCGCCAGCCACCAGCGCCGGATGTACCCCAGCGGGCCGGGCTCCTCGTGGCCGGCGTCCACGCAGACCTGGACGGAGGCCGAGGTGCACATCATGTGCCGGCCGGCCGGACCTGTGCGGTCCAGGCACGCCTCCATGGCGTCGTAGCGCGGCTCCCGCAGGAACCTGCGGGGTGGGTGCCAGGGGTCGTGGCCGATGCCGGCGAGAGCGAGACCGTCCTCGGCCAGCACGGCCCGGACGGCGTCCAGGTCGGCGGCGACGGTGTCGATGCACTCCATCAGGGAGGCGGCGGGCGGCGAACTCAGTTCGAGCTGGCCGCCGGGTTCGACGGTGAGCGCCGAGCCCAGGGGTACGGCCCGCAGGGCGGCGTAGGCCGCTTCGAGCCGTTCGGATGTGACGGGGAGCTGTGGTCGCTCCCGCTCATGGACGAGCCACTCCAGCTCGACCCCGAGCGCGCGGGGCGGTCCGGTCTTGAAGCAGATGCCCTTGACCAGGGCCTCCACCTCGGCTTCGGTGACGGCGGTACGGTGCGCCGTACAGTCACCACCGTCGTTCTTCGATTCGGACATGTAGGGATCCTCCTGAGATTCCACCATGTCACCGGCCTCGGTCTGCCCTGGGGCGGGGCCGGTACTCGTTCCACCCAAGACCCTTGAGCCGATTCGCACAAGGGCGCCCGGCAGGACGTTCCGGATCGGTCACTTCCGTTTCCTGCCGCGGTCCCGGACCGTTCCCCGGACGGGAAACTCCGTTGCACCGCTCACCAGCATCACCCAGGATGCGTCCGTGAGCACGACGGGGGACACCCCGCAGGCGGCGGTCGCGGCATCCACGGGGGTGACGCCGGGAGCGCGGCCTGCGCGGTCGCGCCGCGCGAAGGCGCACGTGCACGCAGGTCCGGGCCGAGCGCCGCGCCGGCCGCCGGCCTGCGCTACGTCCCGGCCCGGCGTCCGGCCGGGCGTGCCCCGATGGCCTACAGGCCCCGGGGGAGGCGCTCGGTCGGGTTTCCGCGCCGCCACCTGCCTGCCTGCGGTCCGCGCTTCCGCGCCCGCCGCCGCGCGGGCTCGCTGACGGCCGTCACCCTGTCGCCGGGGAGCGGGACGGTCAGGTCCAGCCGTAGCGTTCGTGCAGCCGTCGCCGGACCAGGTCGAACCGCATCCGGTCCAGCGCGCACGCCTCCCGGCGCATGCCCTCCTCGTGCAGCCGCAGCACACGGTCCACGGCCACCCACGAGTCCCGGCCCGACCGGTCCCACGGACCGTCGCCGATCGGCACCCACTCCCGGTCACCGTCGTGCCGCTTGCCGGACAGCCGTACGGCGAGGAGGGTGCCCGCCGTCTCCCGGGCCACGACCAGCACCGGGCGGTCCTTGCCCCGGCCGTCGTTCTCCTCGAACGGCACCCAGGTCCACACGATCTCCCCGGGGTCCGGGGCACCGTCGTGGGCCGGGGAGTACTCGGTGCGCACGCGGCCGATCTCGCGCGGGTCGGCCTCGGTGGTGGCATGGGGGCCGTGCCGGCCGGGGACGTTCTCTTCGGTGGAGGTACTCACGCGGGCACCCTAGGCGCTCTTTCCCGGGAGGTGGCGGGCGCCCCTCGCCTGCCGCGTCACTCCGGAGCGGCGTCCGTGCCCCGAGCCGGTGCGCCGCCGATCCACATGCCGGGGCGCCGGCGGTGCACGGTGAGATACGTCAGGCCGTCCGCCCCCGCGGCGATGCCGCGCGAGGAACCGTGCGGCAGCCAGACCAGGGCGCCCTCGGTGAGCGGCTCCTCCTCGGCGGACGGGCCCTTGCCCAGGACGCCGTCGCCGGCGACGACCAGGAGCAGCACGTCCAGCTGCGCCTCGGTGTGGACGGTGATCCGCCCGTCCGGGGCGAGCCGGACCACGTTGGCGTCGAGCTGGCGTCCGCTCTCGGCCAGCTTCCACAGCGCCCCGGCCGGCACCGGCGGCGCCTCGGCCAGCGCACGCGTGTCGCACAGGACATGTGGGTCCGCCGCCGTGCGGCCGGCCGGTGCGGTGTCCATCGCGGACGGCGACGTCATGGAAGTTCCCCTCGGCTCTCGCGTTCTGCTCTGCCCGCTGGGGGCCCCACCCAGCCTACAATTAATACATGTAGGGTTCGTGAAAAAGGGGCGGCAGACAGGAAGAGGTGTCCGGGCGTGACCAGGCGGGAGAGCCCACGGCGCCGGGAGGTACTGGACGTGCTGCGCGCCGCTCCCGCGCCGCTGGGCGTCGCGGAGACGGCCGAACGGATGGGCCTGCACCCCAACACCGTCCGCTTCCACCTGGACGGTCTGGTGGCCGACGGCCTGGTCGAACGCCGTACGGAGCCGTCCGTGGGGCCCGGCCGGCCCCGCACCGTGCACACCGCACGCCCCGGCATGGACCGCGGCGGCCCCCGCGACTACCGGCTCCTCGCCCGCATGCTGCTCAGCCGGTGGGCCGCCGCCGACCCGGCGCAGGCGCGGGCGGAGGCGGTGGAGACGGGTCGCGTCTGGGGTCGATCCCTGGTGGACCCGCCGCCCCCGCACGAGCCGCCGGCGCCCGAGCGTTCGGTGGCCCGGCTGCTCGGCCTGCTGGACGGCCTGGGCTTCGCGCCGCAGCCGGAAGGGGGCGGCGGGCCGGACGGGCCGCCCCGGCGGATCCGCCTGCGGCACTGCCCCTTCCTCGAACTAGCCGAGGAACGGAGCGACTTGGTGTGCCCGCTGCATCTGGGTCTGATGCAGGGGGCGTTGGCGAGGCTGGGCGCGCCGCTGACGGCCACCGCGCTGGAGCCGTTCGCCGAACCGGAGTCCTGCCTGGCCCACCTGGCCCCGGCGTCCCCGCTCTGAACCGACCGCCCCCACCCAGCCGGCGGCCCCCCGCGCGATCCGTCCGCGTACCCGTCCTGACCCGTCGGCCCCGGCGGAGAAAGGCCCCACACCGATGAACGCCACGTCCGCCGCCACCGCGAGCGCGGTCACCTTCGTATGGCTCGGGATGGTGCTGGCGATCTCCTTCCTGGAGGCGCCGCTGAAGTTCCGTGCCCCCGGGGTGACGATCCCCGTCGGCCTGGGCATCGGCCGGCTGGTGTTCCGCGCGCTGAACGCCGTCGAGGCGGTCCTCGCGGTCGCCGTCCTCGCCCCGGTCGTCGTGGGGGACGCTCCCACCGAGGTCCTCGTGCCGGCCGTGGCGGCGGCGGCGGTGCTCCTCGCCCAGGTGGCCGCCGTCCGGCCCCGCCTGAACCGCAGGTCGGACCGGGTCCTCGCCGGGGAGGAACTGCCCCGCTCGCGCAGCCACTTGTGGTACGTGGCCCTGGAGGTCCTGAAGGCCGTGACCCTGGTCGCCCTGGGCGTCGCCCTGCTCACGGTGTGACCCCGCGGCCGGGGACCCCTGGTGGCGCCCCGCGGGGCCGCGCGGCCGGGTGCCCGGTGAGGGATCCGGCCGCACGGACCACCGCCGTCTCAGCCCTCCTGCTCCAGGGGCACCTTCTGCATCTTCTGCGAGGCCGGCGTCGCCACGCCGTTGTGCGCGGACGGGATCCCGTTCACCGGCTGCCCGTTGTCGCCCGTCGAGGCGAGCAGCTTACGGGCGAGACCCAGGCCCGTGCCGCCCATGGTGAGGGCCTTGGCGAACAACTCGCCCATGCCTTCGGCGCCGTTGAGCAGCACCATGTTGTCCACGTTGCCGAACGCCGACGCGCCCGCCTGGACGATCTCCGGCCACCTCTCGGCGAGTTGCTGGGCGACGACCGCCTCCTGGTTCTCCGCGAGGGCAGCCGCCCGGGCCTTGATGGACTCCGCCTCCGCCAGCCCCCGGGCCCGGATCGTCTCGGCGTCCGCCAGGCCCTTCGCCTGCGCGGCGGCGGCCTCCGCCTCACCGGTGGCCCGGGTGCTGGCGGCGCTCGCCGCACCCCGGGTCTTGACCGACTCGGCCTCCGCCGCCGCGGCGGCCTTCACCCGGGTCGCCTCGGCCGCCGCCGCCAGCTCGGTCTCCTTCGCCTTGGCCTGCGCCGCCGAGATACGCGCGTCGCGGTCGGCCTCGGCCAGGGTCCGCTTCTCGTACGCCGTGGCGTCCGCCGGCTTGCGGACGTCCGCCTGAAGCTGTTGCTCCCGCCGGTGCGCCTCCAGTTCGGCGACCCGCGTCTCCTGGACGACGACCTCCTGCCGGGACGCCGCCGCTGCGAGCGGGCCCGCCTGCTGGGCCTTCGCCGCCGCCTTGTCCCGCTCGGCCTGGTAGCCGGCCTGGAGGATCTCGCTGTCGCGCGTGGCCTCCGCCATCCGCGCCATCGACTGCTGCTCGGCCTCGGTGGCGAGCCGGTTCGCCTCGGCCTGCGCGATGCGCGCGTCCCGCTGCACGGCCGCCGCGTGCGGCATCGCCAGGTTCTGGATGTACCCGGTCGGGTCCTCGATCTCGTGGATCTGCAACGAGTCCACGATCAGACCCAGCTTCTCCATCTCCGTACCGCAGGCCGCCCGGGTCTGCCCGGTCAGCTTCTCCCGGTCACGGATCATGTCCTCGACCGTCAGCCCGCCCACGATGGACCGCAGATGACCGGCGAAGACGTTGTGCACCCGCTCCGCCATCAGCTTCTGCTGGTCCAGGAAGCGGCGGGCCGCGTTCGCGATCGACACGAAGTCGTCGCCCACCTTGAAGATGACCACGCCCCGCACCTTCAGCGGGATGCCCTGATGGGTCACGCAGTCCACGTGCAGCTCGGTCTCGTTCAGGTCCAGCGAGAGCTTGCGCACCGCCTGCACCCCGGGCACCACCATCGTGCCGCGCCCGGTGACGATGCGGAATCCCATGCCCGCCTCGAGACCCTCGGTGCGGTGCGTCGAACCGGAGATGACGAGTGCCTCGTTGGGCTCGGCGACCCGCCACATCATCTTGAACAGACCGATCAAAACGAGGACGGCACCCACGACCGCCCCCGCAACGACGCCGACCATCATCGGCATACGCCCCCTTTGCATGGTGCCCGTCCGGCACCGGTCGAAGGGAGTGTGCGCCCGCCCGGGGCCCCGGAGAAGGCACCGGCAGAACCTTGTCGCAATCTTGACGCCCAAGGTCCCGGCCGGGGGCTGAGCAGGCTCAACCGCCGTACGCGGCCGTGACGTAGACGGTCCTCGGCGGCAGGTGCTCCACCACCATCACCACCGTGCCCGGCGTGAGCCGGCCCGTGCCGTCGGCCGGATGGGCGAGGAAGTGCTCCGCGCCGCCGCGCACCCGCACGATCACCTCGCCGACCAGACCGGGCCCCACCGTCCCCGTCACCCGACCCATCAGCCCGACCATCGACGCGTCGCCCATGGCCCCAGCGTACGGGCGGAAACGCCGTCACAGGGCCGGCCGGTCCGTGTACGCCCGTGCCGGCGGCCACCGCTCGTGCCAGCGCAGCTCCGCCTCCAACCGGGCGGCCAGCGACACCAGAAGGGGCTCGCTGTGCGCCGGGCCGAGCAGCTGCGCACCCACCGGCAGCCCGGGTCCGGCGAAGCCGGCCGGCACGTTCACGCCCGGCCAGCCCAGCACGTTCCACGGCCACGCGTAGGGACAGGCGGCGATCATCGCGCGGTCGGTGGCCAGCCCGCCGAGCCCGGCCAGGGCGCCGATCTGCGGCGGGGGAGTGGCCGTCGTCGGCGCGAGAATCACGTCGTACGACCGGAAGAACGCGCCGATCCGCCGGTGCAGCACCGCCTCGGCGCGCCGGGCCACCCGCAGCGGCGCCCCGGCGAGCAGCCGCCCGAGCCGGGCCGTGCCCCGGGTGCGCGGGTCGAGCAGTGCGGGGTCGGGTGCCTCGCGGACCCGCTCGGCGATCCCGGCGGTGGCCCGCGGCAGGAAGGTCAGTCCGATCTGCCCGTACGGAGGATCGGCCTCCTCGACCTCGTGTCCCAAGTCGGCGAGCTTCGCGGCCAGTTCCACGACCCGGGCGCGGATCTGCGGGTGCAGCCGGGCCGGTACGGGGGTGAACGGCGGCTTCAGGGAGAGGGCGATGCGCAGCCGGCCGGGGTCCCGGCCGACCGCGTCCGCCACGGTCAGTGGGGGCGGCCGGTGCGGGTCCCGTTCGTGGTTGCCGCTCGCCGCGTCCAGCAGCAGGGCCGCGTCGGCGACCGTGCGGGCGAGGGTGCCGTGGACCGTGATGCCGTGGAAGGACTCGCCGCGCGGCCAGGTCGAGATACGGCCGCGCTGCGGCTTGATGCCGATGAGGTGGGTCCAGGAGGCCGGGATCCGGACCGAGCCCGCGCCGTCGGAGCCGAGCGCGGCCGGGACGAGCCCCGCGGCCACCGCGGCGGCGGAACCGCCGGAGGACCCGCCGGGGGTGTGCCCGGTGTGCCACGGGTTGCGGGTGTCGCCGAACGCCGGGCCCTCGGTGAACGGCCACTGCCCCAGCTCACATGTGTTGGTCTTGCCGACGATCACCGCGCCGGCCGCGCGCAGCCGCCGTACCGCCTCTCCGTCCGCCGCCGCCGGCGGGAAGTCGCCCCGGCAGCCGAACGCGGTCGGCTCGCCGGCCACGTCCATGTCGTCCTTCACCGCCACCGGCACGCCGAGCAGGGGGCGCCGCGTTCCGGCCGCCAGCTCCCGGTCGGCGGCGTCCGCCTCGGCGAGGGCGGCCTCGGCGCGCACGATGCGGAAGGCGTTCAGCGACGGCTGCGTGGCCTCGATCCGGGCCAGGGTCCGCTCCACCAGCGCGCGGGAGGTCACCTCCCCGTCGGCGAGGGCGCGTCGGGTGTCCGCGAGACCCGCGGCACGGTCGGGCGTCATGGGGGAGCACCTCCGGGAGGCTCCGGGCACGATGTCTACCGCACGGTAACGTCGAAACGGCGGCCGGCGTACGGATTGCGCCCGGAAGTCGCGCCACGCAAGCCCCGCGGCCCACGGCCGCCACCCGGGCGGCCCGGGATTTACGGTTCCGGGACCGCCCCGGCGATGCTTGAACGCTACAGTTCCCGCTGTGGGCCACGTCACAGCAGCGGCAGACGGGCTGGTGGTGACCCATGTCCACGCGCAACCGAAGCAGTCTGGGGGGATTGATGGTGCGTGAGATGGTGAAGGGTTCGAACGCGACATTGCCGGCTCTGAGTGAGCATGTCGCGTCGGTGATCGTCAGCCTCCGCTGGGCCAGCCCGAGCGGCGAGGGCGACGCGGACGTGTCGGTCCTGCTGCTGGGCCCGGACGGCCAAGTCCGCAGCGATGCCGATTTCTACTTCTACAACAACCCGGTCGCCGCCGACGGAAGCGTGCAACTGCTGGGCAAAGTCTCCGCGGAGCAGGGCGACGAGGACCGGATCGGGTTCGACCTGACGGCGGTGCCGGACGACGTCCACCGGATGGTGGTGGCCGCCAGCCGGTACGAAGGCGCGTCCTTCGGTGAACTGGAGGACGTGACGCTCACGTTGTCCGACGGGACCGGTGAGGGCCTGCTCCGGTTCGCGGTCGACGACGTGGCATCGGTGAGCGCGCTGATCTTCGGCGAACTGTACCGCCGTGAGGGCGTGTGGAAGTTCCGTGCCGTCGGACAGGGGTACGCCGACGGACTGGCCGCCCTGGCGACGGACTTCGGGGTCGACATAGACGACGACGCGGCGCTGGAGCACATCCTGGACGAGGTCCCGGCCGACGGGGAGGGCCCGGCGGCGGACACGGGCGCCGGCACCCCGGGCGGCCCGGCGACGCTGTCCGCCGTGCCCTCGCCGCGCCGGTCCGAGGAGGTGACCCGGGCGCCCAGGGCGACGGCACGGCCCCGCACGGCCAAGAAGAAGATCACGCTGCCCCGGGCGGCCGGACCGTCGCTCGCCGGCAACGAGTCCTGGCGCCGGGCCAGGCTGTTCCCCGTCTCCATGCTCAAGAGCGACCGGGACCGGGAGACCCGGGCCACCTCCGTCCTGCTGTCGGTGATGGCCCAGGTGCCGGAGTTCGGCAGAAGACTCACGGCGGCGTTCGGTGCGCCGGCCGGCCGCATGGAGACGTTCGCGGAGGTCTCCCTGCCGCACGGGGACACACCGCGGCGCCCGGACGGCGTCGTCCGCGTCGAGCGGGCGGGCAAGCTGTGGACCGCGCTGGTCGAGACGAAGACCAACGGCAACGCGCTCAGGAGCGAGCAGGTGCAGGCGTACATGGACATCGCCGCACGCCGGGGCTACGAGGCCGTGATCACCCTGTCGAACGACGTCGCGCTGGAGGGGAGTCCGCTGGTCGACGTCAAGGTCGACGGCCGGCGCAAGCACAAGGTCGGGCTGTGGCACCTGTCCTGGGCGGAGGTCGCCTACCAGGCGCAGGTGCTGATCCGCCACGAGGGCGTCGGCAACGCCGCGCACGCCTGGCTGCTCCAGGAACTGCTGCACTACCTCCAGCACGAGAACTCCGGCTGCCACGGATTCCAGAATATGGGCCCCGCCTGGGTCCCGGTCCGCAACGGCATCGACGACGACACCCTGTGCCACGGCGACCCCAGGGCACTGGAGGTCGTGGAGAGCTGGGAGCGGCTCATCCGCCAGGTGTCCCTGGGGCTCGGCGGCGAGCTCGGCCGCAAGGTGCTCCCGGTGCAGCGGGGCAGGCGCGGCGGCGAGCCCCGCGAACGACGGCAGGCGCAGGCCGACCGGCTCTGCCTGGAGGGGCGGCTCCGGGCCGAACTCCGCATCGACGGGGCGCCGGGTGTGCTCTCGGTGGGCGCGGACCTGCGCACCGGGAAGCTCCGCGTCTCCACGGACCTCCCCGCGCCCGAGCAGGGCTACCCCCTCACCTGGGTGAAACGGCTCGTCCGGCGGCTGGCGGAGGCGCCCGCCGATCTGCACGTGGAGACCCTGGTCGACGGTGACGCCGGAGGCCCGCGGGGCACGCTGGAGCGGCTGCGCCCCGAGCCGGCGGACCTGCTGCCCCGGGGCGACGGTGCCCGGATCACCGGCTTCCGCCTCTCCCTGTCCAAGGGCATGGGCAGTGGCCGGGGCAGTGCCGAGACCGGTTTCATCCGCAGCGTCGACCAGGCCGTGCAGCACTTCCTGAGCACCGTGGTGGTGCACCTCGACCACACGCCGACGCGCCGGGTGGCCGGGAGGGAGGCGGCGGTGTCCGGCTGACCGCCGGTCCCGCGCGCAGCCCCGGGGTCTCGGACAGGCGGTCCGCGGGCCGTCCGCGGTCGCGGTCGCCGGTTCAGCCCGCCAGCAGGCGCCGCAGCCAGCCGATCCGGGCCGCGCGGGCCGCCCGGGACAGGGCCGCCTCGGGGGCCAGGGCGTCGAAGCCGTGGCAGCCGCCCGGCCAGACGTGGAGTTCCGCCTCGCCGCCGGCCTGCCAGATCCGGGACGCGTAGGAGACCACCTCGTCCCGGAAGGTCTCCGCCGAGCCCACGTCGAGAAAGGCCGGGGGGAGGCCGGAGAGATCGGTGGCGCGGGCCGGGGCGGCGTACGGGGAGACGTCCGGGCCGCCGCACCGGTCGCCCAGCAGTGCCGTCCAGGCGGTGTCGTTGGCGGTACGGTCCCAGACGCCCAGCCCGGCCATCTGGCGGCTGGACCCGCTGTCGTTGCGGTCGTCCAGCATCGGGCCCATCAGCAGCTGGCCGAGCGGGCGCGGACCCCGCCGGTCCCGGGTGAGCAGGGCGAGCGCGGCGGTCAGGCCACCGCCCGCGCTGGCGCCCGCGACGACGATCCGGTCCGGGGCGCCGCCGATCTCCTTCGCGTGCCGCGCGGTCCACAGCAGCCCGGCGTACACGTCCTCGACCGGCGCGGGATGCGGGTGTTCGGGCGCGAGCCGGTACTCCACCGACACGACCACCGCGCCCAGTTCGTCGGCCCAGGCCAGGGCCTCGGTCACACCGGCCCGGTTGGAGCCGGCCACCAGGCCGCCGCCGTGAACGTGGTAGATCACCGGCAGGGCCGCCGTGACGGGGGCGGACGCGGGACGGCAGACGAGGAGGGAGACGTCGGGGGCGCCGGCGGGGCCGGGCGCCGTACGGTCCTCCGTATCGAAGGCGCCGTCCAGGGTGGGGTCGACCAGCTCGACGGCCGCGCTGCGCCGGGCGCCGTCGAGGTCGTCCAGGGTGAAACCGGGCGACAGCACGTCCCGGAACCGCTCCAGTACGGCGGCGAGTTCCGGGTCGAACGGCGGCGGAACCAGGGGCATGCCTTTTCCTCCCGTGAGACGTCCGGCGGCCGGCGGTCCGGTGCGGCCGCGTGACCGGCCGTACGACGGCCCCCGGCACCTCCTGGAGCGGCGGTGCCGGAACCCGGCCGGCGTACGCGGTCACGACCCGCCTACCCCGCCGTCGCCGGGTCACCTGCGTCACCGGCACCTCACCGCGCCGCCCGGGCACGGCGAAGGGCCGAAGCCGTGGCGGGCTCCGGCCCTATCGCGGGTCCTGCGGTCAGGCCGCGGCGGCCTGACCCACGGTGCCGTGCAGATGGGCGACGACCTCGGTCAGCTGGGCGGCGACCTCGGCGTCGTCGGCCGGGTGGGTCGCGGCGAAGCGGGTCACGGAGCCCGGGATGGAGAGCTTGATGTCCTCGATCACCCTGCCGCCGGCGATGCCCACGGCCTTGCGGGTGTCGTCCTGCGCCCACACGCCGCCGTACTGGCCGAAGGCGGTGCCGATCACGGCGACGGGCTTGCCGCCGAAGGCGCCGGCGCCGTAGGGGCGGGACAGCCAGTCGATGGCGTTCTTCAGAACGGCCGGGATGGTGCCGTTGTACTCGGGGGAGAAGAACAGGAAGGCGTCGGCGGCCTGGGCGGCCTCGCGGAGCTTCGCGGCGGCGGCCGGCACGTCGCCCTCGACGTCGATGTCCTCGTTGTAGAAGGGGACGTCGGCCAGGCCCTCGAACAGCTCGACCTCCGCGCCCTCGGGCGCGAGCTTGGCGGCCGCCTCGGCGAGCTGGCGGTTGTGCGAACCGGCGCGCAGGCTGCCGACGAGCGCGAGGATGCGAACGGACATGAGAACTCCAAAGGGCTGAAACGTCGCTGTCACGAATCCGGACCGAGGTCCGTTTAAGTTTCTATCACCCTAAGCGGACCGCGGTCCAGTTCTCTTCCCGATGCTTTACGCTGTCTTCATGTCCCGCGCGCTGCCGCCCTTCCCGAACCCTCAGGAGCCCCTCGGCGAACCCAGGCTGCTGGAGGTCGGCGCCGCTCCCGAAGAGCCGTGCCTGCGGGCCGACGCCGCCCGCAACCGGGCCCGGCTGCTGGAGGCCGCCGCCCGGCTGATCGCGGAGCACGGCGTCGCCGGGGTCACCATGGAGGCGGTCGCCGCCGCGGCCCAGGTCGGCAAGGGCACCGTCTTCCGGCGCTTCGGCGACCGCACCGGACTGCTCATGGCCCTGCTCGACCACTCCGCCCGGCAGCTACAGGCCGACTTCGTGGGCGGCCCCCCGCCGCTCGGGCCCGGCGCGCCGCCCCTGGAGCGGCTGCGGGCGTTCGGCGTGGCGGTGCTGTACCGCTCCGCCGAGCAACTGGACCTGCAACTCGCCGCCCAGGCCGAGCCGGCCCGCCGGTTCACCCACCCCGCGGTCGAGGCACTGCGTGTCCACGTCGCGATGCTGCTCCGGCAGATCGTGCCGGACGGCGACTGCGACCTGCTCGCCCAGACCCTGATGGCCTCACTGGACCCGGCCCTGATCCACCACCTGACCCGGCAGTGCGGCATGCCGATGGAACGCCTGGAGGCCGGCTGGACCGACCTGGTCGCCCGGGTGACCCGCACCGGCCCGTACCGCTAGACCGTCACGGCGGATATGAGTCCGCGCCCGGTGCGCGCCGCGCCGCGGCGGCTCCGCCCGCCGGCGTACCGGTGCCGGTTCTGTGCAACGGTGAACCACCTTGCCCCGGCTGCTCCCGGTGCCCGGGGCTCTGCCAGGATGCGGTCTGTCATGGTGCAGATACCGAACACGCCCACGAGTGCCGATGTGGCCCGCCTGGCAGGCGTCTCCCGCGCGACCGTCTCCTACGTCCTGAACAACACCGGCGCGGTACGCATCAGCGAGCCGACACGCCGGCGCGTGCGCGAGGCCGCCCGCGAACTGGGGTACGTCCCGCACGCCGCCGCCCGCAGCCTGCGCGCCGGGCACAGCCGCATGGTCCTCATGCCCGCCCCTGCCGTCCCGGCCGGGCCCCTCTACAGCGCCTTCCTCAACGAACTCCAGTGGGCGCTCGGCCGTCTGGACTACACCGTCGTGCAGTACGGCAGCGTCGGCCTGGAGGGTGACGAAGCCGCCCGTGCCTGGGCGGAACTGCGGCCGGTCGCCGTCCTGGTACCGGGCACCGGCCTCGGCCCGCAGGGCGTCGCCGTTCTCAAGCGGTCCGGAGCCCGTGCCGTCGTCACCCTCGGCCCCGTGCGCGTCGACGGCGCCCACGCCCTGCTGATGGACCACGACGCCGTCGGCCGCTGCGCCGCGACGCACCTGTACACCCGTGGCCGGCGCCGGATCGGTGTGGTCGTACCCGCGGAGTCCGGGCTGGAGGCGTACTCGCGTCCCCGGCTCGCGGGCGTCCGCGAGGCACTGCGCGGCACGGACGCGACCGTGACTGAGCTGCCGCTCGCCCACACCGAGGAGGCCGCCGCCGAACTCGCCGCCCGCTGGCCCGAGTCGGGCCTGGACGCGGTGTTCGCCTACAACGACGAGTACGCGATGCTGCTCATGCGCGCGTTGCAGGACGAGGGCGTACGCATCCCCGAGGACGTCGCCGTGATCGGCGCCGACGACCTGATGCTGGGCCGGCTGCTGCGACCGCGGCTCAGCACGGTCCACATCGAGCTGCCCTCGGGCCGCGACCTCGCCGGGCTGGTCGACCGCGCCGTACGCGATCCCGGCGGCGAGCCCGAGGTGCACACCGTGCTGGGGGCCTCGGTGGTGCGGCGCGAGTCGAGCTGACCCGGAACCGAGGCCCTGTACGCGTTACTTCTGCGTCTCGCCCTGCTGGGCGGCGATGCTCTTGCGGACCTCGTCCATGTCGAGGCCGCGGGCCTGCCCGATGAGGTCCGTGAGGACCGGCGCGGGCAGGGCGCCCGGCTGGGAGAAGACCGCCACCTGGTCGCGGACGATCATCAGCGTCGGGATCGACTGGATGTCGAAGGCCGCGGCCAGCTCCGGCTGCGCCTCCGTGTCCACCTTGCCGAACACCAGATCGGGATTCTCCGCCGCCGCCTTCTCGTAGACGGGCGCGAACTGCCGGCACGGGGGGCACCAGGGCGCCCAGAAGTCGATGAGGACGAACGCGTTCTCGCTCATCGTCTGGTCGAAGTTCTCCTTGGTCAGCTCCACGGTGCTGCTCATGGCGTGATTCCCTCTTCCTGGTGTAGGGGTGTGCCGACGGCGGAAACACGGCCGCCGGTCCGCCTATTCCACGCGCGCACGCCCGTGTTCCGCGCGCGTACCCCTGTGGCCACGGCGCACACCACCCACCAGACTGACCCCATGACGGAAACGGAATCCATCGCCTACGACGTCGTGGTGCTCGGCGGCGGCCCGGTCGGCGAGAACGTCGCCGACCGCACCCGCGCGGCCGGCCTCACCACCGCGGTCGTGGAGAGCGAACTGCTCGGCGGCGAGTGCTCGTACTGGGCCTGCATGCCCAGCAAGGCCCTGCTCAGGCCGGTCATCGCCCAGGCCGACGCCCGCCGCCTGCCCGGGCTCCGCCAGGCCGTGCGGGGCCCGCTCGACACACCGGCCGTGCTGGCCCACCGGGACGAGTACGCCTCCCACTGGAAGGACGACGGCCAGGTCGCCTGGCTGGAGGGCACGGGAGCCGACCTCTACCGCGGCCACGGCCGGCTGGCCGGACCCCGTACCGTCGCCGTCACCGGACCCGACGGCACGGTCACCACCCTCACCGCCCGGCACGCCGTCGCGGTCTGCACCGGCACCCGCGCCCAGCTGCCCGACCTGCCGGGACTGGCCGAGGTCAGGCCGTGGACCAGCCGCGAGGCCACCAGTGCCAAGGCGGCGCCCGGCCGGCTGATCGTCGTCGGCGGCGGTGTCGTCGCCACCGAGATGGCCACCGCCTGGCTGGCCCTCGGCTCCCGGGTCACCCTGCTGGTCCGCGGCAAGGGTCTGCTGCCCCGGATGGAGCCGTTCGCCGGCGAGCTGGTCGCCGACGCGCTCGCCGAGGCGGGCGCGGACATCCGCACCGGCACCTCCGTCGAGTCCGTCACCCGCGAGAACGGCACCGTCGTGGCCCTCACCTCCGCGGGCGACCGCGTCGAGGCCGACGAGATCCTCTTCGCCACCGGCCGTACCCCGCAGACCGACGACCTCGGCCTGGACAGCGTCGGCCTGCGACCCGGTTCCTGGCTGGACGTGGACGACAGCCTGCGGGTCACCGGCACCGACTGGCTGTACGCGGTCGGAGACGTCAACCACCGCGCCCTCCTCACCCACCAGGGCAAGTACCAGGCCCGAGTCGCCGGCGCCGCCATCGCCGCCCGCGCCGCCGGGAGCCCCCTGCTGGACGAGCCCTGGGGGGCGCACGCGGCCACCGCCGACCACGACGCCGTACCCCAGGTCGTCTTCACCGACCCCGAGGCCGCCGCGGTCGGCCTCTCCCTCGCCGAGGCGGAACAGGCCGGCCACCGCGTCCGCGCCGTCGACGTCGAATTCTCCTCCGTCGCCGGGGCGGGCCTGTACGGCGACGGCTACAAGGGCCGCGCCCGCATGGTCGTGGACCTGGAGGACGAGATCCTGCGCGGCGTCACCTTCGTCGGCCCCGGCGTCGGCGAACTCATCCACTCGGCCACCGTCGCGGTCGCCGGCCGCGTCCCGCTCGGCCGGCTGTGGCACGCGGTCCCGTCCTACCCGACCCTGAGCGAGGTGTGGCTGCGGCTGCTGGAGGCGTACCGGGACAACTGAGCGGCGCCTACGGGAGGCGGAAGCCGAGGGCCTCGGCGGCCGTCTCCGGGGACGGCTGCGCCCACAGGGCCGCCACCGCCTCGTCGGTCGACAGGGACCGGATCTCGGCGCGGTCCAGGTACAGCGTGCCGTCGAGATGGTCCGTCTCGTGCTGGACGATCCGGGCGGGCCAGCCGGTGAACACCTCGTCCAGGGCGCGGCCCCGCTCGTCCTCGCCGCGCAGCCGTACCTCCGCGTGCCGGGCCACCACCGCCTGCCAGCCCGGCACGCTCAGGCAGCCCTCGAAGAACGCGGCCCGGGCGCTGCCGGCCGGCTCGTACACCGGGTTGACCAGGACCCGGAACGGCTGCGGGACCCGGCCCCGGACCACGGCGATCTCCTGCGGCACCGGCGCCGGATCCTCGATCACCGCGATCCGCAGCGGTACGCCGACCTGCGGCGCGGCCAGTCCCACGCCGGGCGCCGCGTGCATGGTGACGCGCAGGGCCTCGATGAACCGGGCCAGCAGGGCGGGGCCGAGCTGGCCGTCGTACGGCTCGGTGCCGCGCCGCAGCACCGGCCGTCCGGCCGCGACGAGGGGCAGGGGGCCGCCGGCGGCGAGGAGTTCCTCGACCCGCTCGGCGAGCGGTGCGTGTTCACGGGGAGGTGCCATCGCGTCAGGATGCCATGCCCGGGCACCGCTCCCCGTGGGCACACGTCACCGGGCCGGGCCGGGTTGGGAAGCCCGGGCCGGCCCGGTGAGAACGGCCGTGCTCCGTCTCGGCCGTCCGGGGCCTGGCCGTTCCCGGACGGAACGGCCGGTCCCCGTCTCCTGTCGTTCGGGGCCGGTCGCGTCATGCCTCCGGGAAGTCGCCCGCGAGCGCCGAGGCGATCCGCAGGTGCCGGCCGGCCTCCTCGTGCCGGCCCTGCCGCTGGAGGGTGCGGCCCAGCATCAGCCGGGCGTAGTGCTCCACCGGGTCCCGCTCCACGACGGTCCGCAACTCCGCCTCGGCGCGCCGCAGCTGCGCCGAGTGGTAGTAGGCGCGGGCCAGCAGCAGCCGGGGACCGGTCTGCTCCGGCGCCTCCTCGACCAGCCCGGCCAGCACCCGCGCCGCACCCGCGTAGTCCCGGGCGGCGAAGAACAGCCGCGCGCGCTCCCAGCGCTCGGCGGCGGTGCCGTGGTCGTAGTACGTGGTCTCCACCTGCGTCTCCACTCCTGGCCTCCTCGTCCCTCCTCGACGCGGCCATAACGGAGTGCAGTTGTTTAATATTCCACTACTTCGGCCGGGTGGCCCCGGCGAGGCCGCGGCAGCACGTGGCGTTCGGGGCGCCAGGTGGCGACGAGAGCCGCCGCCAGCAGCAGTTCGGCGATGTCACCCCCGTAGTACATGATCATCGCGCCGCCCTGGACCTGGGGGACGGGAGCGTGGACGTCCACCCAGAAACCGCCGTACATCAGCTGTGCGACGACCGCGTGCACGGCGATGGCGCACCCCAGGTACACCAGCCGGGTGCGCACACCGGGGCGGGCCGGGGCCGGGTCGGGGCCGGCGACGGCGTACGCGAACAGGCAGCCCGACAGCAGGAAGTGGGCGTGCAGCAGCCAGTGTCCGGCCGGGTGGGCCGTGGCGGTGCCGTAGAGCGGGGTGAAGTACAGGACCACGAGGCTGCCGGCGGACAGCAGCAGACCGGCCGCCGGATGGGCGAGCAGGCGGGCCGGGCCGCTGTGCAGGAACGCGGTGAGACGCCGGGCACGCGGTGCGGGCAGGGCGCGCAGCAGGAGCGTGACCGGCGCGCCGAGCACCAGGGCGAGCGGCGCGTACATGCCGATGAGCATGTGCTGGGCCATGTGGCCGCGGAAGTCCCGGTGGGCGAGGCCGGCGACGGGCGGCAGCAGCGCCGCCGCCAGCAGCACCAGGCCGGTGCCGAAGGCGGCGGTGCGCCAGGGGTTCCAGCCCCGGACCGGGTTGCGGCGGCGTGCCCGGCGGACCAGCAGCAGATATCCGCCCGCGCACACCACCAGGGCCAGCGCGGGCAGCACGGTCTCCAGCGGGCCGCCGCCCTCGTGGTGGTGCGGGTGACTCATGCCGGGGTGCGGGTGGAGCATCCCGGGGTGCGGGTGCAGGGTGCCGTCGTCCATCAGGCGGTGCGGTCCTCTCCGCCCGCGCGGGGGGCCACCGGATCGACGGGACGTGCACCACGTCGCAGAAGCCGGCCGCCGGCCAGCAGCAGCGCGCCGAGGGCCAAGAAGCCGATGTCCCACCAGACCTGGTACGGCCCGCCGTGCACGTGGTGGATGCCCAGGATCTGGTGATCCAGGAGGCCCTCGACCAGGTTGAACAGCCCCCAGCCGGCCAGGATCCAGCCCCACAGCACCCGTGAGGCCCACACCTGGCGCCGGCCGGTGGTCACCCGGGCGTACAGGACCGCGAGGCCGCCGAGGACGGCGAGCCAGCACACGGTGTGGAAGACGCCGTCCCACACGGTGTTCATCCGCAGCCCGGAGACGGTGTGCGGATCGTAGTACTTGACACCGATGTGATCGTGGTCGGTGCTGGTGAGCATGTGGTGCCATTGCAGCAGCTGGTGCAGCAGGATGCCGTCGACGAAGCCGCCGAGCCCCACCCCCAGCAGGATCCCCGGCAGTCGAAGGCCGGGCGGCGCGGTCCCGGTCCTGCTCTCGCGCACGATGGTCGCCATCGCTCCTCGTCTCGGTCGGTTTCCGGGTTCGTTCCCCGGGGGCCGGTTCCCCGTTTCGGCTGCCCTACCGACAGCTACCAGTTCCCGGGCTCCACCGCTGCGGCACACTCGGCCATCTGTGGGCCGCGTACGGCACCCTCGGCCCGTCCGGGCCGAGGGTGCCGTACGCGGCCCGGGTGGCGCCCTCGGCGGCCAGGGCGGTCGCGCCGGTCCGGCCGCGGTGCGACTCCCTCAGGCCGTCCGCCCGGCGAAGAACTCGCCCAGCGCGGACGCGAGCTCCTCGGGCGCCTGTTCGGCCACATGGTGCCCGGAGTCGATGCCATGGCCGCGCACGTCCTTCGCCCACCGCCGCCAGATCCGCAGCGGATCCCCGTGGAGGTACTCCAGATCGTCCCTGAGCGACCACAGCACCAGCGCCGGGCACCGGATCAGGTTCCCGGCGGCGCGGTCGGCCTCCTCGTGCCGCAGGTCGACGGTCAGCCCGGCCCGGTAGTCCTCCAGCATCGCCCGCACCACCTCGGGGTTCCTGGTGGCCTCCCGCCACTCGTCGTGGTTCTCCCGCCCCATGATCCGCGGGTCGCCGCGGTACCAGCTGTCCGGATCGGCGTTGATGACCCGCTCCGGGATGTCCGGCTGGGCGAAGAAGAACCAGTGCCACCACTGCGTGGCGAACTCGGTCGTCAGCGGCGACAGGTGCTCGCTGATCGGGAGGCAGTCCAGCAGCGCCACCCGGGAGACGGCGTCGGGGTGGTCCAGCGTCAGCCGCAGCGCCACGGCGCCCCCGCGGTCGTGCCCGGCGACCGCGAACCGGTCGTGGCCGAGCGCGCGCATCACCTCCACCACGTCACCGGCGACGGCCCGCTTGGAGTATCCGGCGTGGTCCGCCGTGGGCGCCGGACCACGCGAGCGGCCGTAGCCGCGCAGGTCGGGACAGACCACGGTGAAACCGCCGCGGACCAGCAGCGGGGCGACCCGGTGCCAGGTCGCGGACGTGCGCGGATGGCCGTGCAGCAGCACCACCGGCGGACCCTCGCCGCCCTGGCGTACGAAGACCGACGCACCGTCCGTCCGTACCGTGCTGACCTCGAAACCCTCGAACACGGACCACCCCTCCGCTCTTCCCGCCGACGCGTCGCGGAACGGCTCCGGCCGGCTCGCCGGGGCTGTTCCGCCCGGCAGGGGTACCCGCCCGCCGACGGGAAGAACCCGGCGCGCCCGCGGTACGGCGTGGACGTGCCCCGGCTCGGACGGAAGGCGGCTGATCACATGCCCGGGACCACGGACGGCCTCACCGACGACACGGTCGACCTCCATTTCATCGGCAACGCGACCGTGCTGCTGCGCTACGGCCCGCTGACCCTGCTCACCGACCCGAACTTCCTGCACCGCGGCCAGTACGCCTACCTCGGCTACGGGCTGCTGAGCCGGCGCCTGACCGAGCCCGCCGTGCAGCCGTGGGACCTGCCCCGCCTCGACGGGATCGTGCTCTCGCACCTGCACGGGGACCACTGGGACCGCCGGGCCCGACGCCACCTGGACCACGCGGTGCCGGTGATCAGCACACCGCACGCCGCACGCCGGCTGAGGGTGCTGCACGGATTCGAGCGGACGGCGGGACTGCGGACCTGGCAGGGACTCACCCTCCGGCAGGGCCGGGCGCAGGCCACGATCACGGCACTGCCCGGCCGGCACGCCGGGCATCCGGTGCTGCGCGGGCTGCTGCCGCCGGTGATGGGCAGCATGATCGAGTTCGGGCCGGTGGGCGGGCCGCCGCGGCTGCGGCTGTACGTCTCCGGCGACACGCTGCCCTACGACGGCCTGGACGAGATCACCCGCCGTTTCCCCGCCGCCGACCTGGCCGTGCTGCACCTGGGCGGCACCCGCCTCCCCGGCGGGTTCGTGGTCACCATGGACGGTGCGCAGGGTGCGGAGCTGGCCCGGCGCCTGGACCCCCGGGCCGTCCTGCCCGTGCACTACGGCGATTACACGGTGATGCGCTCGCCGCTGTCCGCCTTCCTGGCGGAGGCCGGCCGGCTCGGCCTCGGCGACCGAGTCGTCCACTGCCCGCACGGCAGCCGCGCCCGCCTGTCCGCGGAGCACGGGGCGGCCCCCGTCGTCACCTGACCGGGACCGGTGCCGCCCCGGCCGGTCGCGGTGCCGCCTCGTCCGGTCCCGGTGTCGGCCCGTCGCGGTGTCGTCCCGTCCCGGACGGAAGCCGGGACGGCACCGGGGCGGTCCGGCGCCCAGCGGGTCCTGACGGTGTTTCACGGCCCTTCCTGACGGCTCCCGCACGAGCCGTAGCGGCGCCGCGCGTGTGCTCAGCGGGGCACCACACGCGCGGCCATGCCCGTGCGCGCTCCCCGCGCGGCTCCCGTGCACGGCGACTTCACCGCGGCGATAGGTGAGCGTTCCAAGAAGTTCGGTCAGCACCGTTGACGCGGCGTACCGGCGCCCGCACATTACCTATCGGTAGTACCCGCGGTAATCCCGCGACCGCTACCTCACGGCCGTCGTCGTACGTACGCCTGCCCGGCCAGGCCCCGACGGCCGGCGCTCCCCCCGGCTCGAGCCGTCGCGTTCTCGCGCACCAGCACGCCTGCGGGCACCCCAGGCCCGCACGCTCCGTGTCCCCGCCACGAGAAGAGAGAGCACATGCCCCTGCCTGCCCTGCGCCCCGCCCCGCGCCGCCGTGTCCTCACCGCGGCCTGCGCGGTCACCGGCGCGCTGGCCCTCGGCCTCACCGCCGCCCCCACCTCCGCCCACGCGACGGCACCCCTCACGTACGCGGCCCTCGGCGACAGTTACAGCGCGGCCTCCGGCGTCCTGCCCGTCGACCCCACCAACCTGCTCTGTCTGCGCTCCACCGCCAACTACCCGCACGTCGTCGCCGCGCACACCGGCGCCAGGCTGACGGACGTCACCTGCGGGGCCGCCCAGACCAAGGACTTCACCCAGGCCCAGTACCCCGGAGTCGCTCCCCAGGCCGACGCCGTCGCCCCCGGCACCGACCTCGTCACGCTCACGATCGGCGGCAACGACAACGGCACCTTCATCAACGCCGTGGCCGCCTGCGGCACCGCGGGCGTGCTCAGCGGGGGCGCGGGCAGCCCCTGCAAGGACAAGTACGGCACCTCCTTCGAGGACGCGATCGACGCGAACACCTACCCGGCGCTGAAGACCGCTCTGCGCGCTGTACGGGCCAAGGCGCCCGACGCCCGCGTGGCCGTCCTCGGCTACCCCTGGATCACCCCCGCGACCGCCGACCCGTCCTGCTTCGCGAAGCTGCCGATCGCCTCCGGTGACGTGCCCTACCTGCGTTCCCTCCAGACCCACCTCAACGCCGTCGTCCGGCGCGCCGCGGAGGAGACCGGCGCGACCTACGTCGACTTCGCCCAGGCGTCCGAGGGCCACGACGCGTGCAAGCCCGTCGGCACACGGTGGATCGAGCCGCTGCTCTTCGGCAGCAACATCGTGCCGGTGCACCCCAACGCCCTCGGCGAGCAGCGGATGGCCGAGAGTGTCGTGAACGCCCTCGGCCTCGACTGAACGCCCTGGACCTCGTTCCCGGTTTCGACGGGCCCGACTGACGGACGCCGGCCCGCCGACAGGCGGGTCGGTCCGGCCGGCGGATCGACGGGTCCGACGGTCCGCCGGGTCCGACGGGTCCGCCGGTCTGCGGGGCGGATGGTCCGCGGCTCCGTCGGCCTGCGGGGCTGCCGGGTCCGCGGGTCCATCGGCCTGCGGGTCTGCCGGTCCGGCCGGTCAGCCGGGCCGCCGGCCCCTCGGGCCTGTCCGGTCGTTCGGTCTCCGGTCTCTCCGGCTCGTCCGGTCCGCCACCCCGTCCGGCCCGCCGGCTTCCCGGCCTCCGTGGCCGCGCCGCCGTCACTCGCCTGGTGGCGGCGCGGTCCTCCGTGCCCCCGGATGGCGGATCAGCCGCGCTATGCGGACGCGAACGGGGTAAGGGGACGGCGACCGGTCGACGAGTGTCTGTGACGAGGAGCGAACCATGACCGACGACGCCTACCTGTTTCTCGCGGACGACCCGGCCGACACGCTCGGCGTGCCGCCGGCCGCGACGGAACCGCTCGCCTGCATGGACACATCAGCGGTGCGCGCGTGGCTCGACGCGCAGGGCGTGTCGGCGACTTCCCCGCGGCTGCGGGTGGTGCCTCCGGAGGACACCACGGCCATTCCCGCGGAGGCGGAGCGGCTGCCGGTTCCGCTGAGCGAGGAGGAACTGAGCCGGCTGCGCCACCGTACGGCTCCCGAGACCCTGGCCGCGGTCGAGACCGACCTGCTCGCCTACCGCGACTGCGCGCACGGCCGCGACGAACTGCTCGCTCGCGCGGTGGCCGCGGGTGTCGCCCCCCACCGCATCGCCGAACTCACCGGTGAGGACCCGGCCGTGGTCCGGGCGGCGGCCGTCGGCTGAGCGGATGCCGCGCCGGCCGGGGGGGCCGGAACCTGCTCCGGGCACGCCTCCGGGAGCGCGTTCCGCCGCCCCGCGGTGTACCCCGTGCCGGGCAAAAGGCTGAGCAGCCATAACCTGTCCGGTTTCCCTTCCGTTTGCTCAGGTGCGGGTGAGTGCCCGCAACAGTGTCTGAAGGGCTGGGAAACCGATGAAACGGGCTACCCGTAACAGTGTGATCGCCTTCGCCGCCGTCTCCGGTGCGATGGCAGTGGCGGGGCCGGTGTACGCCGACTCCACCGCGAACGGGGCCGCGGTCGGCTCCCCCGGGCTGATCTCCGGCAACGGCATCCAGTTGCCGGTGGACGTCCCGGTGAACGTGTGCGGGAACACCGTGAACGTGGTCGGGCTGCTCAACCCCGCGATGGGCAACCGCTGCGCCAACGAGGGCGGCGCCAAGGCGGGGAAGGAAGGGGCCGAGTCGCAGGGCGGGGCCACGGCTCACGGTGCCGCGCAGAACTCGCCGGGCGTGGTGAGCGGCAACGGCATCCAGCTCCCGGTCGATCTGCCCGTGAACGTCAGCGGCAACAGCGTGAACGTGGTGGGCGTCGGCAACCCCGTCTTCGGCAACCAGTCGGTGAACGGGTCGGCCGACCGGCCCGACGAGCCGCAGCGCAGCACGCCGCCCCGTCACGAACCGCCGGTACGCTCCGAGCCCCCGCACCGGCCGCACGGCACGCCGCCGGTCCGCTCGACGCCGAGGCCGGCCCCCGTCGTACAGGAGCGCACGCCCGGCACCCTCGCGCACACCGGCACGGACGGCACCTGGGCACTGGCCGCCGCGAGCCTGGCCTCGCTGATGGGCGGAACGGTGCTGTACCGCCGCTCCCGCGTGAAGGCGTCCGGCCGACAGGGCTGACCGCACACCCGGCGAGACGGTCCGGCCGGCCGGTCCCCGACAGGACCGGCCGGCCGGACCGGCTCATCCACGGGCACCGAAACGGCCACGACCACCGGCACCCCGGGCCGTGGCCGCTTCACACCGCTACCGGGACCGTCACCTCGGCCGGGCTCCGACGACGGACGCCGGCGCGTCAGACTCCGGCGGGTGACATGAGTTCGTCCAAGGTGGGCAAGCGCCGGGCCACCGGGTCCCCGGTGAAGTCGCCGATCCATCCGTCGTCCTCCTCGAAGAAGCGGAAGACATGACCGACCTGTCGGCGGACATCGGCGTCATCGGAGGGTCAGGGCTGTACTCCCTCCTGGAGGACGCCGTCGAGATACGGCGGCCCACGCCCTACGGCCACGCCAGTGACGCCGTCACCGTGGGAGAGCTGGCGGGCCGGCGCTTCGCCTTCCTGCCCCGGCACGGAAGCCGCCACCAGTTCCCCCCGCACCGCGTCAACTACCGGGCCAACCTCAGCGCCCTGGACGCCCTGGGCGTGACCCAGGTCCTTGCGATCGGCGCCGTGGGCAGCCTGACGCCCCGCATCCGGCGGGAAGCCTGGTCGTCCCGGACCAGATCGTGGACCGCACCAGCGGACGGACCCAGACGTTCTTCGACGGCCCCGGCGCGGCTCACGTCTCCTTCGCCGACCCCTACTGCCTCACCGGGCGCAGACCCTCGCACTGCGTGGCTCCACCGAGGAGAGCCAGTTCAGCTGACCGGCGGACCCGGCCGTCCACGGGAGACGGTCCGACCGCTTCGGTCGTCCGTCTCTTCCGCCCGGCGGCGTCGTCCTCAGGCCGCCGCGCAGGGGGCCGGAAGGCCAGGGTCACCAGGGTCACGGCCGCGGTCACGAGGAACGCGGTACGCAGGCCGGAACGGTCCGCCACCGCCCCCAGCGTGGCGGGCCCGATCAGCGTTCCGATGCCGAGGGCGAGGACGGTGGCGCTGAAACCGGTCGACGGCTGCTCCGGGAAGACGCGGTAGCTCCACAGCGCGAGCAGCGACGACGTGGCCATGAAGGCCGGCCCGTACAGGCCGGCCGAGGCGACGACCGCGGGCAGGGCGCCGGGGGCCAGGCCCAGCAGCGCGATCGAGGCGGCCAGCGCCGTGAACAGCACGGCCTGGCCGAGCCGCAGCCCCAGGTGCAGGAAGAAGGCGCCGGCGAAGACACTGGTGATGCCCGCCAGCCCCATGAGGGTCCAGAAGAGCGGCGCCACGGGGGAGTCCTCGCCCGCCGCATCCGAGACGGCCTCCAGCGCGAAAGCCCAGTAGAAGGCCCCGATGACACCGTAGAACAGCGCGGTGAGATACAGCGGAACGGCCGCCGGGCGCAGGAACCAGCGCGGAGTGACGACACGCTGGTTTCCGTGGCCCGCGTGGCCCTCGTGGCGCCCGGCGGGCAGCACCCGTGCGGCGTACCAGGCCACCGCGAAGCCGAGCCAGGCGTACCGCCAGTTCGGTCCCCGGGTGAGCAGGGCGAGCGGCCCGGCCACGGTGACCCCGAAGGCGGTGCCGCTCGGGATCAGGGCCATGACCCGTTCGCGGGTGCGGTCCGGGAGCAGACGGTCGGCGGTGTCGGAGAACGGGGCCCACGAGAACCCCGACGCCATGCCCGCCACGACCAGGCCCGCGACGAGCGCCCAGGCGCTCCGGGCCAGCGCCACCGTCACCAGGCCGACGCCGGCCGACAGCCCTGCCGCGACCACCATGGGGCGGGGACCGAAGCGTGAGATGAGCGCCCCGACCAGCAGGAGCGCCACCAGATACCCGATGTAGGAGACGCTGTTGACCAGGCCCAGGACCGATGTCAAGAGGCCGAAGCGGTCACGCAGGTCGGGTAGGAACAGTCCGTAGCCGTACCGTGCGAAGCCGTACGCCACCACCTGGGCCGCTACTCCCACCCCGCCGACCTGCCAAGCCAGGGTGGGCGTCGCTGATCCACGCCGTCCGCTCACGTGGTCACTCGTCGTAGTCAGGACACGTCGGAAGCCCCGGTTATCCAGATCGCGTCCTCGTAGACCGGGCTGCGGAGGCCGGGTGTCAGCGCACCCGCCGGGCGAAGAATGATCTTCCGCCGTCCGGCCGATCGGCCGCCGCCCGGCCCGAACCCCCGCCGCGTCCTCCGTCTGCCGGGCTCCGCGCGCGCGGGGGGTGGGGTGGTGCCAGCGTGGGAGGGGCAAGGAGCGGCGCACGCGTCCGCTGACGCGGCCGCGACACCCCGGCGGGGTGCGTGCCTCGGGTCGTACGGACGGGACGGATCACATGTCGGCTGGCGATGAGCCGGGAACTCAGGCGTAGGCCGGCTCCAGCGGCTTCGCGCGACCGGGCCGCCGGTGCACCGAGAGTGCGCGCGCTCGACGGACTGCGCGGCCTGGCCGTGGCCGCGGTGCTCGCCTATCACGGCGGCATTCCCTGGGCATCCGGCGGCTTCCTGGGAGTCGACGCGTTCCTCGTGCTCAGTGGGTATCTCATCACCACCCTGCTGCTCACCGAGTGGGCGAGAACGGGCGGCATCGCCCTCGGTTCGTTCTGGGCACGCCGGATGCGCCGGCTCCTGCCCGCCTTGACGGCGATGCTGCTCTTGGTGTGCGTGCTCGGCCCGCACCTGATGCCCGCCGGAGACCTGGCAGGCACGCGCGGGGACGCCCTGGCCGCCCTGGCGTACGTCGCCAACTGGCGGATGATCTTTCACGGCACGGACTACTTCGCGCAGACGGCGGCACCGCCGCTGTTGCAGCACACCTGGTCCCTGGGCATCGAGGAGCAGTTCTACCTCCTGTGGCCGCTGCTGGCGGCCGGGGTACTGCGGGCCTGCCGCAGCCGCGGCGCCGCGACCAGGGTGCTCCTGCTGCTCACCGCGGGCGGCGTGCTCGCATCGGCCGCCGTGTGCCTGGCGCTGATCAGGGGGCCGGCCGGTCTTCCCCGGGTGTACTTCGGCAGCGACACGCGGGCACTGGCGCTCCTGCTCGGCTGCGCCGTCGCGGTCCTGCCGGCCCGCTCACCGGCCTCCACGGCGCGCGGGGCGCGTCAGCGAACCCTGGCGGGCACGGCGGCGCTGGGGGCGGTGGCCCTGGGGTGGCTGTGGTCGCACGCCGACGGCGCGGACCCCCGGCTGTATCCGGGCGGCCTCCTGGGGGGCTCGCTGGCGACGGCGGCGGTGCTGACGCACACGATCAGGGCGCCGGCCTCGGTCACCGCCCGGCTGCTGTCCCTGCCCCCACTGGCTGCACTGGGCCGCATCTCCTACGGCGTGTACCTCTGGCACTGGCCGCTGTTCGCCTGGATCGACGCCGAACGCACCGGGCTGCGCGGAGCCGCGCTGTTCGGCGTACGCGTCGTCGTCACCCTCGTGGTCGCGGTGGTGTCGTTCGTCGCCGTCGAACGGCCGGTGCAGCGCGGGCATCCGCGGTTCCTCCGCCGGCGGGCCCCCGCCCTGGCGGCCACCGCGACGTGCATGGCCGCGGTGGCCGCCACGGCCGTCGCCGCCCTTCCGCCCGGCCCGCAGCTCGCTCCGTCCACCACCGCACCGGCAGAAGCCACCGCGCCCGCCGAGCCCGGTCACCGCTCCGATCAGGTCCCCGACCGCTCGGCCGGCCGCCACCACCGGGCAGGCACACCCGTCTCCGCTGTGATCATGGGCGATTCGATCGCCTGGACCCTGGTGAACTACCTGCCGCCGACGCCGGACGTCACCCTTCACGACAGCACCCGGCAGGGCTGTGGTCTGGCGCTGGACAGCCCCTACCGCTACTTCGGCACCGAGCACCGCGTGTCCCGGGAGTGCCGGCACTGGCCGAGCGACCTCCGCCAGGCGGTGGCCCGCCACGACCCCGACACGGTCGTCCTGCTCTTCGGCCGCTGGGAAACCATGGACCGTGTGCATGACGGGCGCTGGACCCACACCGGGGAGAAGGCCTTCGACACGTACCTGCTCGCGCAGCTCGACCGGGCGGTCGGCATCGCGTCGGCACACGGCGCCAAGGTCCTGCTGGCCACCGAGCCGTACAACCACCGGGGAGAACGCCCGGACGGCGGCGTGTGGCCCGAGGACCAGCCGCAGCGCGTCGACCACTGGAACCAGTTGCTCCGCCAGGTCGCCGGCCGGCATCGCGGCACGGCCGACATCCTCGACCTGGGGCGCCGGCTGTGCCCGCACGGCGCCTTCACCTGGCAGGTCGACGGCGTACAGGTGCGCAGCGACGGCGTTCATCTCACCCCGGAGGGCGCCCGCTGGCTGCAACCCTGGCTGGTCTCCCGGATCGAGGCCGCGGCCCACTGAAGTCCGCCGGATGGGACCGCGGAAACGGGGGACACGGATACAGCGTGCCGACAGGCGTGCGGGCTGACCGGCGGGGCATACGCCTGATAGAGCCGTTGGCTCATTCACGTTGGAGGGACACCATGATCGCTCTCGGCGTTGTGCTACTCATCATCGGATTCCTGTTCCACCTGTCGATCCTGTGGACGATCGGAATCATCCTCCTGGTCATCGGCGCGATCCTCTGGATCCTCGGATCCGTGGGGCACGCCGTCGGAGGCCGACGCCACTACTGGTGAAGCAGCCGCTGCCACGGCCGGACGGCGTTCCGGCCGTGGCAGGCCGCGGAATCGGCCTGACACACCGTGCTGGCCCCGCGTCGGCGCACCGCTCAGGGTCAGTCCGTGGCGGTGCCGCCCAGCAGGCGCCGCACGGCAGTCCGGTCCACCTTCCCGCTCGCGTCGAGGGGGAGGGCGGCGACCGAGGTCAGCCTGGCCGGGACCAGGTACGGCGGCAGCCGGCGGCGCAGGGCGTCGCGGAGGTCTGCGGCTGAACCGGCCGTATCGTGGGCCGTACCGGCGGCGCCGGTGTGTGCGGACGCCAGTTCCACGCTGCCGTCCGGGGTCGGCACGGCGAGGACGACCGCGTCGAAAATCCCGGGCAGTCCCCGCAGGGCGGCCTCCACCCAACCGAGCTCCACCCGGTAGCCGTGCACCTGCACCTGCTGATCGACCCGGCCGAGATGGGACCGGGGCCGTGCCCGCGGGGAGCGGTCCGTCGGCGTTCCGAGGAGTCCGGGAGGACGGTCACGCGGTCACCGGCGCGGTACCGGTGCGCGTCGGTCAGCGGGGTCGCCGGGTCGTACGGTCCACAGTCGGCGGCCAGGAAGCGGCCGCGTTCTCGGCCGGATCGAGGCAGCCGGGGAAGCGCTGCGGGCGTGCGACGCTGGTCGTCGCCGCCCGCGCGGCCCTGCTGCGCCCGGTCCGGTTCGCCGCCACGCGTGCCCTGACGCACTGGAACTCGGTGCCGTCGGTGATTCCGCTGGCCGAACGACTGCGGGCGCTCAAGCCGGCAGCCTGCCCCGTCTGCGCCGCAGCGTGTTCTGCGGCGAGCCGCTGACCCTCCGCCAGGCGCGGGCCTGGGCCCTGGCCGCCCCGAACAGCACCGTGGACCACGCCTACGGGCCCACCGAACTCACCGTCACCTGGTGGCCGGGAGGTCCGTGGCCGCACCGGCGGAGCCGGCCGCACCGACCCCGGCGCATCGGCCACCGCCGACCCCGCCGACCCCGGCACGTGGCCCTCCTCCGCCATCGGCCCCCTGCACCCCGGGCTGGAGGGGCGCCTCCTCGGCGGCGAGCTGTGCGTCCGCGGGTAGGTGACCACCTGCTCCGGGTGCAGCACGCGAGGCTCGGGCACGAACCCCGTCCAGGGCCGCCTGATACTCGGGCAGGGCGAGTTGCGCCAGGTGGCCGTTGTGGCGGATGACGATCGGGTCCTCCGGCTCGCCGGCCGCGCCGCGCCCGGGACAACTCGGCGATCTCCGCACCGTCGTGCGCCGTGCGCGGCCGGTCGCCGTGACCGGGCGCGTCGATGACGGCGGCGTGGAAGCCGCAGCCGGTCACCAGGAGACGGGCGCGGCCGGCCGTCGCCGGGTGCTTCCTGTGGTTGCCGCCGCCATGGCCCTCAGGACCAGGGGCGCGCGCTCGGCGCCGGAAGCCGGCGACCGGAGGACTTCGGAGCCGCCGCCATAGGGGGTGAGACCCGTGAACGCTGTATCGACGGCACCCCTTCCTCCCGCCACTGATCACCACTTCGGGCAGTCCCTGGGGGGGTGGCGGTCGAAGTATTACGAGGTCAACTGCTGACGTGCGTTGCGACCGGTACCGGTGGAACTGACGGCGCGTTCGGGCCGGCTGATCTCGGCCCACACCGCGTCGAGGGAGAGGCCGAGGACATCGGCGATCGCCGCGATGGTCGGGAAGGCGGGGGTGGCCACGCGGCCCGACTCGATCTTGCGGAGGGTCTCCGGTGAGACACGTGCGTCGAGCGCGGTCTCGAGCATCGAGCGCTCTCCTCTGGCCCGCCGTAGGAGGGCGCCGAGGCGCTGTCCGCGTTCGACCTCTGCGGGGGTGAGCGGCAACCTGACCATGACTCCCATTCTAGTACCGGTATAGTATTCCCGGTATAGTTATTGGTCGCATGAGAAGGGCGCCGCATGATCGAGATCTTGAACCCCACCCTGCTGGCCCGGGCGAAAGACACAGGCGCCCTGGTCGCTGACATCCTCCAGACGCTGAAGAGCCGCAGCACGGTCGGCACGAGCCTTCTGGACATCGACCGGTGGGCCAAGACCATGATCGTCGAGGCGGGAGCGCAGTCCTGTTACGTCGACTACGAGCCGTCCTTCGGGCGCGGCCCGTTCGGCCACTACATCTGCACGGCCGTCAACGACGCCGTCCTCCACGGGCGGCCGTACGCCTACAAGCTCGCCGACGGCGATCTGCTGACTCTCGACCTCGCCGTCTCCAGGGGCGGAGTCGCCGCGGACGCTGCCATCAGCTTCATCGTGGGCGACGCGAAGCCGCCGGAGAGCGTCGCGATGATCGATGTGACCGAACGCGCGCTGGCCGCGGGGATCGCCGCCGCCGGGCCCGGGGCGCGCATCGGCGACATCTCCCATGCCATCGGCACGGTCCTCAGCGAGGCGGGGTACCCGATCAACACCGAGTTCGGAGGTCATGGCATCGGATCGACGATGCACCAGGACCCGCACGTTCCGAACACCGGGCGGCCCGGCCGTGGTTACACGCTGCGCCCCGGGCTGCTGCTGGCCCTGGAGCCGTGGGTCATGGCGGACACCGCCGAACTCGTCACCGATGCCGACGGGTGGACGCTGCGAAGTGCGACAGGCTGCCGGACCGCACACAGCGAGCATACGATCGCCATCACCGACGACGGAGCCGAGATCCTCACCTTGCCGAAGCCGGCGCGGCCGTGAGGCCGGAGTCTCGTGCTCCCCGACTCACCGACCCGACGGCGTCTCGACGTTGCTCGCTCCGTCGTCCAGGACGGGTGGCCGATCGTCGAGGCCCATCCGCGTAGGCCGCTGATACCGGTGGGGTCCCGGATGGCTGAAGGTGAGCACCCGCACGAGGTTCTACTCGTCGAGTTCGGCCCGTACGCGGCGTGACGGGCTGAAGGCGTAGAGGTCGAGGATGCCGGGTGGTTCGGTGAGGCCGGGGCCGCCGCCCTCGATCCAGGTGGCGATGTCGGCGCCGGCGTCGGAGTCGTTGACCAGGCCCAGCCAGACCGGGCGCCCGCCGGCTTCGCGGCCGGCGCGGGAGGGCTGGACCACGACCACGTTGGCGCGCTCACACGCGTCCAGGCAGTCGGTGACCCGCACGGTCGCCTTGCCGTCCAACGCCTGGCGCAGCTCGCGGAGTTGGGCGGCGTGGTCGAGGCCGGGAACCTTCGGCGTGCCGCAGCAGCAGCCGCGGCAGACGGTGACCATGGGCCGTGCCGCTCCTGCCCCGGCGGCTGGGGCGGGCGCGGCACGGCGGGAGCGTTTGCTCATGCGGCGCCTCCTCGGACGGGGTTGTGCCAGGCCGTTTCACGCAGCAGGCGCAGGCCGTTCAGGCCGACGATAACTGTAGAGCCTTCATGGCCGGCGACACCGAGCGGCAGGGGCAGGGTGGCGAGGAGGTCCCAGGCCACCAGGGCGGTGATGAACACGGAAGCGATGACGAGGTTCTGGACGACCAGGCGCCGTGCGGCCCGGGAGAGGGCGACGACCTTGGGGATGGTGGCGAGTTCGTCGCGGACCACGACGGCGTCGGCCGTCTCCAGGGCGAGATCGGAACCCGCCTTGCCCATCGCGATGCCTGTATGCGCGGCGGCGAGCGCGGGGGCGTCGTTGACGCCGTCGCCGACGACGAGCACCCGGCGGCCCTCGGCCTCTGCTTCCCTGACCGCGGCGACCTTGTCCTGGGGCAGCAGTCCGGCGCGGACGTCGGTGATGCCGACCTGGCCGGCCAGGTGCCGGGCGGCGCGTTCGTTGTCGCCGGTCAGCAGGACCGGGGTGCGGCCGGTCAGCGCGGTGAGGGCGGCGACCGTGGCGGCGGCATCCGGGCGGAGCCGGTCGGCGATGCCGATCACCCCGGCCGGGATTCCGTCGCGCAGGACCAGGACGGCGGTCCGACCGGCGCCCTCCAGGTCCGCCACGGCGTCGCGCACGCTCGCGCCGGGCTCCGCCACGGCGTCGCGCACGGTCGCGCCGGGCTCCGCCACGACATCGCGCACGCTCGCGCCGGGCTCCGCCACGACATCGCGCACGCTCGCGCCGGGCTCCGCCACGACATCGCGCACGCTCGCGCCGGGCTCGGGCAGGAGGCGGGCCGGGGAGCCGACCCGGACGGTGTGGCCGTCGATGGTGGCGCTCACGCCCCGGCCGGGGGCGGAGGCGAAGTCCAGCGCCTCCGGCAGCGGCAGACGGCGTACGCGGGCGGCGTCGACGACCGCGCGGGCGAGCGGGTGCTCGCTGGCGTGCTCCGCCGCCGCGGCCAGCGCCAGCAGCGTGTCGTCGGTCAGGCCGGTGCCCGGCAGGGGGCGGACGTCGGTGACGCGAGGGGTGCCCTCCGTCAGGGTGCCGGTCTTGTCCAGGACGGCGGCGTCGACCTGACCGAGGCGTTCCATCACGACCGCGGATTTCGCGAGGACGCCGTGGCGGCCGGCGTTGGCGATCGCGGACAGCAGCGGCGGCATCGTGGAGAGCACCACCGCGCACGGGGAGGCGACGATCATGAAGGTCATCGCCCGGAGCAGGGCGGGCTGGAGGGCGGAGCCGAGGGCGAGCGGGATCGCGAAGACGGCGAGGGTGGCGATGACCATGCCGATCGAGTACCGCTGCTCGATCCTCTCGATGAAGAGCTGAGTGGGGGCCTTGGTCCCGGAGGCTTCCTCGACCATCTTCACGATCCGCGCGATCACCGAGTCCGAAGGGTCGCGCTCGACCCGGACGCGCAGGGCACCGGTGCCGTTGACGGTGCCCGCGAACACCTCGTCCCCGTCCCGTTTGGCGACCGGCAGCGGCTCCCCGGTGATGGTGGCCTGGTCGACCTCGCTCGCCCCGTCGAGGACCTGGCCATCGGCGGCGATCCGCTCTCCGGGCCGTACCAGGATCGTGTCCCCGGCCTTCAGGGCCCCGGCCGGGACCGTCTCCTCGCCGCCGTCGGGCAGGAGCCGGGCCCCGGTGGACGGGGCGAGATCGAGCAGACCGCGCACGGAGTCCGCGGTGCGGGCGGTGGCGACGGCCTCCAGGGCGCCGGAGGTCGCGAAGATGACGATCAGGAGCGCCCCGTCGAGGACCTGGCCGATGACGGCCGCGCCGAGCGCGGCGACGACCATCAGCAGATCCACGTCCAAGGTCCTGTCCCTGAGAGCCTTCAGGCCCTCCCGTCCCGGCTCCCAGCCACCGGTGACGTAGACGGCGGCGTACAGCGGAGCCCACAGCCAGACCGGGGCGCCGAGGAGATGGAGCGGGAGGGCGGCGAGGAACAGGACCAGCGCGGCCAGCGCCCACCGGGCCTCCGGCAGCGCCAGCACCCGCGTACGCCTCGGTGCGGGCGCCGGACGCGGGTCGGCGGCGGCAGGCGCGGGCCGCTGGTCCAGGACAGAAGGCACGACGGGACAACCCTTCACCGGGGACGGAGCGATGCTCCCACAGTACAGGAACGTCTGAACAGGTCTTCATGTGTCATGGGTATGATGACCGCATGGGCCACGGAACCGACACCGCCACCAGCGCCACCACCCGCGAGCGCCTCGACGCCGTCGGCACCGCCGATGTCGCCGCCACCCTCCAGGCCCTCGCCACCCCCTCGCGGCTGTACATCCTGGCCCGGCTCCAGGAGGGGCCCTGCTCGGTCGGCGACCTCGCCGACGCCGTCGGGATGGAAGCCTCCGCCTGCTCCCACCAGTTGCGCCTCCTGCGCAATCTCGGACTGGTCACCGGCGAACGCCACGGACGCTCGATCGTCTACGCCCTCTACGACAACCACGTCGCCGAACTCCTCGACCAGGCCCTCTACCACGTGGAGCACCTGCGGCTCGGGGTCCGCGACGTCCCTGCCGACCTGCCCGCGCCCGCCGCCGCGGACTGAGGCGGGCGACCCGCCGCCGGCACTCGCCGAAGTCTCAGCCGGCCGGCGCACCGCCTGATGCCCCGGTCCGGTACACCTCGCTGACGTTCGGGCGCGGCGCCGGACGGTGTCGGGCGGCGGGGCCCCGCGCGAAGGCTCGCAGGGCGTTCTCCGTCGTGCGGGTCACGAAGGTACGGGTACGGGCATCCATCCCGTGGTCGCGGCCACCGTCGGGGGTGCCGGCCATGAGGGCCTCCACCCAGCGCATGGTGCCGGTGGCGAACACGCCCGCGCCGCTCGGGACCGTGTAGTAGGCCGAGTCGCTGTGGCTGCGGCGGCCACCGCACACCAGGGGAGAGTGGGCCGTTATCTCCAGTCGCCCGGGGACGGGCGCGGTGGGTGTGACCCGGTCGTACTCGACGCCGACCAGGTGGTCGAAGCCGTCGCCGGGCCGTACGCCCGTTCCCTCGTACAGCCAGTGGTCCGCCGCGTGGACGACGTACGGCGCGTCCGTCGGGAAGCCCTCGTAGAGGACTCCGGTGAGCGACGACTCGGGATCCGGCGCCGGAGCCTGGCGGAAGTCGGTGGTCACCAGGGCGGGCTGGGTGGTGTAGCAGGGATCGGCCCGGACGGAGGTCTTGTAGCAGACCACCGTACGGTCCGGCCGCGTCTCCCCCTCCTCGAGCCGGATCCGGCGGAAACAGGTGTTGGCACCGAGGAAGACCACGTTGGTGCCGGCGTCGCGGGCCTGCGTGACGTGCCGGCGCTGCTCGGAGGTCCAGTACTCGTCGTGCCCCAGACAGACCACGGAGGCCGCGCCCCGCAGGACCTCCGGGTCGCGGTGCACATCCGTCCCGGTGGTGTAGGCGAGGGGTATGCCGAGCCGTTCCGCCAGGACCACCGCCGTCCGTTCGTACACCATGAACTTCTCCGCGCCGTCGGCGTCGTAGGGCCGGTCGAAGCTGACGGCCAGGGAACGGGTGGCGTACGCGCCGGAGGCGCCGGCGTAGAGGCTGTAGCCGCCCCACCGGTTGTAGGCCTGCCAGGTGGCCGGGGCGTGGATCAGGACCGTCCGGCCCGCGCCGTGCGTGGAGCGCACGATCAGCGGGATGTAGCGCTGGTGGCCGCTGTCCGCCTCCAGCCGCAGCAGATACGCGCCCTCCGGCCAGCCGGCCGTGCCGAACGTGAGCGTGCGCGGCCAGTCCGCGCGGACGGTGCGGGTGTCCGCGAGGAAGCGGGGTTCGGGCTGGACGCGGCCCCGTACGCGCTCCGACGACCACACGAGCCGGGCCCCGGCCCCGCCGTACCAGCCGACGCGGAAGGCCGAGACCCGGAAGGACGACGCGGTCGTCGAGACGTACAGGCCGCACTCCTCGCCCGGCACCACGCTCACCCGGTCCGCGTAGCCGGCGACGGCCGGGGCGGGGCCCCGGGAGGTGATACGCCAGTCGGGTGTCCCCGGCCGGTCCCGTTCCGCTTCGGGCCGGTGGGGAACGGCCGCCCGGCGGGGTCCGCGCGGGGGAGCGGCAGCGTCGCAGGCGGCGGCCGTCACCGAGGCGAACCCCAGGCCGGCGCACGCTCCGAGGAAGCGCCTGCGCACCAGCCGCCCTGCGGGTGCCGTCCCCTCGTCCGGTATCCCTCGCCGGCCAGGACCCATGCCCATGTCGCCTCCCGCGCTCACCGCTAGCGTCACCCGCTCTCCGGGCCAAGGTGACACAGCGACGCGGGCCGCGCGCCCTGCTCCCGGCCGCCGGGCGTCATGGGGGGCGCGGGCCGCGGCACCCGTGACACCGCCCGGCCCGCTCCAGGGGGGGGCGGCGCCGGTCCGGCCGGGGCCCGGTGGACCTGCTGGTGTTCGCCGCCATCGCCGCCCCCGCGCAGGCAGGTCACCCCGGCCCCGGTGACTGTCCTATCGGCCCTCTGCGCTCAGCTGTAGTACGCGATCTTCTCGTCGAGGACCACCATGGCCCGGGACAGCGCCGCCACTCGCTCCTCCAGGGCGGCACGACGCTCGCGGAGGAAGGCGACCCGGTCCTGCGCGGGGTGCTCGGCGCGCAGGATGGCGACGAACCCCCGCAGATCCGCGATGCCGAGGCCGGCGTCACGGAAGCACGTCACCAGGCCGATCCAGAAGACGTCCTCCTCGGTGTACTCCCTGTGCCCGCCGGCGGAGCGCCGGATCGGGCCGATGAGCCCTTCCCGCTCGTAGTAGCGCAGCGTGTCGAGGGAGACTCCCGTGCGGTCGGCGGCCGCTGCCGGGGAGATGGTGGTCATGGGATCCCTTTCGTGACCGGCGCTACCGCGCTTCGGCGAAGCGCGCCAAGTGCTCGTCGCCGAGCGGCACATCGCGTGCGGCGAGCGCCTGCTCGATCTGCTCCACGCGGCTCGCGCCGACGATGGGATCGATCCCCTGCCGCATCAGCCAGGCGAGGACTACCTGGTTCCTCGTGGCCGAGAGTTCGCCGGCTATGTCGTCCAGGACCGACAGCACGCGGGTGGTCCCGGGATGACCGTAGGCTTGCGGAAGCGGCTTGTCCGCGCGCACGTAGGCACCCCACAGCAGCGCACTGTACGACCACACGGTGAGCCCTTCCGACCGCGCGAGGTCCATGTCCTCGGCGGTGAGCATGCGGTGACCGGCCTCCGGGAGCGGCGTGAGTGGGCGGGGCTGGACGAGTGAGTGGCGCAGTTGCAGGGCCGTCCACGGTTCCACGCCCTGCTCCCGCGCGAGCGACCTGGCGCGCTCGACGCGCCAGGCGGCATGGTTCGCCGCCCCGACCCGCAGCGCCGCCCCCTTCGCGACCAGCTCGCCGAAGGCGCCGACCGTCTCCTCCAACGGCACGGCGCGGTCCTCGGCGTGGGCCCAGAGCATATCGACGTGATCGACTCCGAGACGGTCCAGGCTCGCCTCGACGCCGGCGTGGACGGCGCGGGCGGACAGTCCTTCGGCGCTGTCCGGCCAGGAGTGCGGGACGAGCGGGTTCTGCCGGACCTTCGTCGCGATCCGCACCACGTCGCGCGCGCCCGGGCGGGCTCGGAGCCACGCGCCGATGAGGCGCTCACTGGCACCGCCGACGCCGCTGGGGTCGGCCCAGAAGGAGTAGCAGTTCGCGGTGTCGAGCCAGACACCGCCGCCGGCGACGAAGGAGTCGAGGATCGCGAACGCCTGGCCGGGGCTGACGCGGGTGCCGAAATCCATCGTCCCGAGGACGATCTGCGGGTGGGTGATGTTCATGCGCCCATGCTCGGATCTGGAGCGCACTCCAGGTCAAGCGCCATTGTGGGAACGGCTCGGAACCCGGCCTCCCGGGGGCCGGCGCCACGTGCGGCGGGCACGCGTGACGACACCCCGTGGACGGCGATCCTGGGGGAGCGGCCGAGTCACGACGGTGGTCGGGACCGGGGCTCCGTGGCGTGATCCGCCCGAGATGTACGGGCCGTTGCGCACGGCCCGGGAGCGGGTCGCCCGCTTGGGAGGCGGACGGCACTTGGCCCCGACGCTGCCGGCAGGGGGCGCCCGGCATGGCGGGCGCCGAGCGGCCTGCTGGCCGGCCCGGGGTCCGTCGGGTTCCGGGCCGGGCCTTTACGCGGGCGCGGTCTTCGTCAGTTTCCTGGTGGGCCTGCTCGCCATGCCCCCCTTCGCCCGGAGCGAGAGGGAGCCCGCGCCGGCGCTGGCCAGCGGTCTCGCCGCGATGGCCGTGGCCTTCACCCTCGTGGTGAACCTGCCGCGCGGCCGGCCCGTGCTGTCGGTGGTGGCCACGCTGCTCATCGCCGCAGGCCGGTGCGTCCGCTGCATGCCGGTGGGCCGGCCGGCCCACCGGCATCGGGGACGTGGAGGCCCGGGCCGAAGGGGCCTGACCGGAAGCGGACACACCGACCGGGAGCCGACGTACCGACCGTAAGTGAATGTACCGACCGGAAGTGTACGTATCGACCGGAAATGGACGTACTGACCGGAAGCGGTGCCGGGCGACGACTACGGAACGCGCCCCATCTCCGCGGTGAAGAGCACCGGATCGCTGTCGAAGCCCCGGATCATCTCGCGCAGCTCCCACGCTCCGGACGCGTTCCTGGTGAACTCGACGACCGTCGCGGCCGTGGCGTCGCCGACCTGCGCGAAGTCGTTCGCCAGCAGTTGCCGGTATCCCTCGACGACGACCACTCCGGCGTTGGAGATGTCACCGAACGTACGGGGGCCGCCGTCCTGGTGGATGGCCACCCCGGCCACCACCCGCCCATAGGCGGACGACAGCCGCTCGAACTCCAGCTCCATCGCCTCCACGAAGCCGAAACCCATGCCGGTTTCGCTGTGCCGGCTCATGTTGATGGTGCCGTCCGGCGACCTGCTGCCGTGGTGCACGACATACGCCGGCCGCCCGTAGAGGTCGTCCACCGGGTACGTCGCCGCGACGATGTCGAGATGCCGGGGCGGCTCCCCGTACGGACTCGGGTCCCACCGGAGCCGCACCTCGACCCTGCCCAGCCCCTCACCGACACCGCTCACCTTGCCGCTCCCCCCGCAGAACCGCCGCGGGACATTCCCGCATAAGTCAAGTATGTGTTACCGGCAGCCCTTTGAAGCATTCTCGGCGCTCTTCCCCCACCGCCCGGTCTCGCCACGCCGATCGGGTGGGAACCGCCTCCGCCGTAGCGCGGGTCGCTGCTGCCTCAGCCGAGGAACCAGGCCCTGACGGCCAGGACGGTGAGGACGAGCAGGACGGGGCCCAGGGGACGGCCGCGGTCGGGGCGCGCGGCGGGCCAGACGGGCCGCAGCTCCGGGTGCGTGGGGGAGGGCGGTGACCTCCTGGACCATGCGAACGTACGACGGATACAGGTTGAGGCGACGTTCCGCCTTGGGCAGGCCCACGCCCCGGAGCCGCCAGGTACCGCCGTCCGACATGGCTGTCTCCACGCTCCCTTCCGCTGTGTAACGGACGGCCCGCACCTGTTCCCAGGGGACGTGCTGCACCTTCCACGCCCCTGCGAACCACAACCCGGAACTGTCCGCCGTGACACGCCAGTTGAGCTGCACGGCAGCGGCGTCGGCCAGCGTCAGGGGGCCGAGCAGGAGCAGGGCTTTCCAGCCGAAGCCCTCCGTCACGAGCAAGTGGGCGCCGAAGGTGACACCCGCGATCATGAACACGGTCATGGCGAGGCCGCTCGTGCGTGCCAGAGCGCTCGGTCCCCAGCGCAGAGGAAGTTCCGCCCGGGACAGGAACAGGGACGTGGACAGGGGCGTGGGGACGCGGCCGCCGCGGACGGCTCCTGTGGGCCCATGGCCGCGGAGGCGGTTCCCGTCTCCGGGGTGGCGAGTGCCGGCCCCTTGCCGGGGCGGGGCAGCCGGACGGGGCCGGTCGTGCGGATGACCACCGGCCGGCCGTCCCTGCCGGTGGTGGCGAGTACCAGTTCGCCGCCTTCGTGCGGGGAGCCGAACATGACGGCTTCGCGCAACCGGGTGTCCACGACGGGCGGTTCTTCTTCGTCCGCTTCGTCGTCGCCCTGTTCCGCCCCGGGCTCGCCCGCGTAGGTCCGATCCGCTGCGAACCGGCCGACGAGGACCGGTGAACGGGCGGCTCGGTCATCGCCCGCGTAGATCCAGATCCACCCGTCATCGTCGATGCGTTCCAGCACCCGCAGGATTGGCGCCGGCGCACGGTGCAGTGCGGCGGCGCGGCGGCGGGCCAGGAGACCGGTGAGCAGCATGGAACCCCCGGGCAGGCCGGCGGCCAGGGTGAACAGCTGCCAGCCGAAGGCGTCGTAGGGCTCGGCCGCCAGGCGCCGCCACCTTCCGTCCTCCAGCACGGTCACCACGCCGCCCACCCGGTGATCCTCCGGGGAGGAGGCGTCGACGGTCAGGCGCCGGCCGTCGTCGGTGCGCACCCGAACCGACTCCTCGCCCCGTCCGACCACGGCCGCGGTGATGCGCGCGGCACGATCCGCGTGGTGCTGGTCCGCGCGGACGCCATCGAGTCCCTTAACGGCGGCGAAGACGGCCACCCCGACAAGAACCAGCCCTGCGGTGACCGGGATGATCCCGCGCCGCAGCCGGACGGCCGGCTGGGGCAGCGGATGCCGGACGGCCGCGGCCCGTTCCGCCCGGCCTCGTTGCCGGCGACGGGCGGCGACGCGGGCGCAGGCGGCTGCCCAGCCGAAGGCCGGCGCCACGAGGACGCAGGAGTTGGCGACCACCGCCACCGGCCCGCTACCGGGCAGTTCTCACCCGCGCGACGACGACCGCCAGGACCGGCGCGGCGGTCAGCGCGAGTTCCGGCAGCCGGACGAGCCAGTACAGGAGCCCTGCGGACAGACCCGTCTCCGTCATGCCGAGCCGGTCCGCACCGCACGGAGCGGCACCGCCGCACGGCCGGTCCGGCGTCGCCGCGCTCGCCCGGACGACGGTGATCAGCAGTGCCGCGCCGACCACAGGGGCCGCGCCCAGGGCGCGCTGCGGGCGCGCGTCCATCGGGCGGCGGCGCCGGAGGACCAGACGGCCGTGCCCGGGGGCACGGAGCCGGACGGTATCGGGACGGGAGGCTCGGACATCCGAGGATTATGCGGGTGCGGACTCCTCGCGGCACTGCCGGTGTACGGCGATGTCCCGCGCCCGGTTCGTGACGTACCGACGCGTGCTCATCCCCGGGGGATCACCACACCCACCCAGACGCTTCCTCCGCCCGCCCGCATGATCCATGTCACATAAGGATCGTGTGAGGCCCGGGCAACTCTTCGGGGTGTCCGTGGGTCATGTGTGCGAGCACATTGGTCACTTCTGCCCCTGAGGTTCGTATGAAGCTTCGCCGTTCCCTGGCCCTCGCCGCCGCGACAGCCGCCATCGCCCCGGTTGTCCTGCTGGCGGCCCCGGTCGCCTACGCGTCGGATGACAACAGCGCGTCGCCCACCGTCACCGAGACGACCCCGACCGAGGAGGAGTCCACGCCGGCGGCCGACGACACCACCCCGGCCACCGACGAGACGACCCCGGCCGGGGAGGAGTCCACGCCCGCGACGGGCGACACCCCGGGGACCGGCACGTCCAGCCCGACCGCTTCCGAGACGGCCACACCCAACGCTTCGGCCTCGATATCGGCCTCCCCCTCGACATCGGGTTCCCCCTCAACCTCCCCCTCGGCCTCGGCCTCTCCCTCCGGGTTCCCCACCGAGTGCGCCGACAGTGACGAGCCGAAGACCGACAACGATCTGCACACCACCCTCTCCGGCCTGCCGTCGAAGATCGTGGCGGGCAGTGGCTTCCACGGCTTCGAGCTGAACGTCAGCAACAGCGGCCCTCACGCCTACCAGCGCGTCGACCTCGGCGTGTTCACCGCCCAGATGGACGAGAAGAACTACTTCGTCGACACCACTCACCTCGTCCTCCAGTACAAGGACCCGTCCTCCCGCAAGTGGGTCGACATCTCCCTGGACGAGAACGACGAGGGCGCCGGTTACCTGGGTTACACCGATGTCAAGGCCAAGGAGTCCTTCTCCATCGACCTGCGCCTGGCCGTGGACAAGACCGCCCCGGCCGGCCTCGGTTACGCGATCAGCATCGGCATGTACGCCGACGACGCGGGCAACTGCGTCTTCTCCGGCGACGACAGCTTCTACGAGTTCGACATCCTCAAGGCCGGCTCCGCCCCCAGCGAGCCCGGCGACGCCAAGCCGCAGGGCGGCAACAAGCCGCTGCCGCGGAAGCCCGCGGGTGACAACAAGATCGAGCCCCAGGGCCACCTCGCCCAGACCGGCTCGAACTCCGCTCTCCCGGCCATCGCCCTCACGGGCGGCGCCGCGGTCGCGGTCGGCGCGGGCGCGGTGTTCCTCGTGCGCCGCCGCAGGGCCTCCGGCTCCGGTACCGCCGTCTGACCGACGGCATGCTGCGGGCGGGAGCGCCTGGGCAGCGGTCTCGCCTGTACGACGGTGCTGTACGACGGTGATCACGATCCTGCCCCGGCTGCCGGCCGACGGCGCGGTCACCCGGGAACGGGCTGGCCGCTCCTTCGCCTTGACCCCGGCGGCGACCAACAGGCCCAGGCCGCCCGCAGGATGCACAGGGTGCTGGACGCTGAGCGGGCCAGAGCGGCCGTGCTGACCAGCTTCGTCACCGGCCTCGGCCCCGACGACGAACGGCTGGTACGCGAACTGCTGAGCCTGCCCCGCAACGAAGGAGAGGCCTGACGCCTCCTCGGGCGCAGCACCGTGATCCGGCGCCGCACATGGTGGCCGGCACGGCCCAACTGCCCGACAGACACAACGGGCTCGCCGGGCCGGACGTCGTTCGCGCCGGCCCGGCATCCCAAGGCAGGGGTCGGTCAGAGGTCGAACTCGTGCGGCGGCAGGTCGAGCGTGAAGCAGGCTTCGCGGACCACGGCCTGCTCGGTCTTGTCGAAGTCGCCGTCGGCGCCGCCGATGACGATGCCGATCTGGATGACAGCGCGGGCCTCGGCCGGCTTCTTCTTCGCCTTGGCGATCTCCTGTAGCACGCTGACCTTGCCGAAGGCGAAGTCAGCGGTCAGCTTATTGAGGTTGTCCTCGAAACGGCGCCGCAAGTCGTCCGCGAGGAAGTTCTGGAGCACCTCATTGGTGGCGATCAGCTGGGCCACACGCTGCCGCTCGGATGGATCGATGGTGCCGTCGGCCGCTGCGACCAGCGCGCACATCGCCATGCTCGCGTCGCGGAAGGCGCCGCTCTTCAGGTCGTTCTTCCTCGCCACGAGCTGGGTCTGCATCGTCGATGCGGACTCCTTGAAGCGGTCCCACAGGGCCATTGAGCACTCCATAAGGGTTGTGAGGTGTGCCCGGCCGGGGGAGCGGCCGGAGCGGCACAATCTCGTACAACAACGCAGAAACCATCAGGAAGGGGCATTGAGCCAGGGCTCCTCCCCCTCCTGTCTACGAACGACGGCCCCTCGATGTTCCGGCTCAGCCCCGTCTTCATCGTCGCTTCCGAAGAAGTCTCCGACCGCGTCGAAGACTTCACCCGCCATCACGCCACCGACGACACCACCCGCCGGCCCGACGGCGCCCGTCGGGCCGGCGGTACCCGTGCCGGACCCCGGCTCCTGCGAGGCCGCGTGGATCTCCATGCCTGGCAGACGTCACCGGCCACCAGCCCTACACGGGGCGCGGCCGCAAACTCGGCCGACCGCTGGTCATTCCGCTCGACGAGCCTGATGTCGTTCCGGCGCGGCCGCATCGGGGATCGACCCGGTGCAGCAGGGCGCGACCGTCGGTCGCACGGTACCGGCCTGGGACCCAGGGCGCGGCGTCCCGTCGGACTCAGCGGGACAGCACGGGGACACGTGGTCCCCGTGCGGTGCAGCCCGGGAGGCGGTGGCCGGGCACCGGCCCCGCGAGGAGGCCGGCCCACCCGGCAGGACGGCCCGGCTCCGGAGCGCGGCGTCAGAGCGCGGCGTCAGTGGGCCATGCTCGGCACCGACACCTTGTCGGGGTCGTCGCTGTGGCTGTTCCTGCCCTGGTGGCCGGTGTTGATGAGCGTGAAGGCGGTGGCCGCGGCCAGGGCGAGGATGCCGGCGGCCCACCAGATGGCTGTGGAGAAGCCGTGGACCATGGCCTGGAGCCGGAGCAGGTGTCCGGCTGCGGGGGTGGTGGCGCCGCGGGCATGGCTGGTGGCGTAGTCGTGGGTGGCGCTGGTGGCGAGGGTGGACAGCAGGGCGGTGCCGATCGCGCCGCCGATCTGCTGGGACGTGTTGACCATGGCGGAGGCGATGCCTGCGTCGCGGGGCTTCACGCCGCGCGTGGCCAGGCTCATGGCGGGCATGAAGGCGGTGCCCATGCCCAGGCCCATCAGGAACAGACCCGGCAGCAGCACGGTCGCGTACGAGCTGTCCACCTTGATCTGGGCCAGGATCACGAGCGCGCCCGAGGCGAGCAGGAAACCGGGGCCCATCAGGAAGCGCGGGGCGACCCTCGTCATCAGACGGGCGCCGATCTGGGTGGAGCCGGTCATCATGCCGACCACCATCGGCAGGAACGCGACCCCGGAGATCACGGGACTGTAGTCCAGCACCACCTGGAGGTAGTAGGTCAGGAACAGGAACAACCCGAACATGCCGACGACTGCCATCCCCAGGGACAGGTAGGCGCCGCCGCGGTTACGGTCGAGGACCACCCGCAGGGGAAGCAGTGGTGCCTCGACCCGTGACTGGACGACGACGAACAGGGCCAGCAGCACGGCGGCCGCGGCGAACAGGCCTCCCGTCGTCGTGGACCCCCACCCGTCGCTCTCGGCGCGGCTGAACGCGTACACCAGCGCGGCCAGGCCACCGGAGGCCAGGAGTACTCCCGGCAGGTCGAGGCGGTCCCGGTTGCGGGCACCGGCCGGCTCCCGCACCTCCATCACTGTGCCGGTGATCGCCACCGCCGCGAAGAAGATGTTGACGAGGAGGGTCCAGCGCCAGTTCGCGTACTCGGTGAGCACTCCGCCCAGGAGCAGACCGACCGCCGCGCCACCGCCCGAGATGGCGCCGTAGATCCCGAATGCCTTGGCGCGCTCCTTGCCCTCGGTGAACATCACCGTGAGCAGCGACATGGCAGCGGGCGCGAGCAACGCGCCGAACGCGCCTTGCAGCGCACGCGCGCCCAGGAGCATTCCGGTGTTCAGTGCGGCGCCGCCCAGTGCGGACGCCAGCGCGAAGCCGGTCAGTCCGGTCAGGAAGGCCCGCCTGCGGCCCCACTTGTCCGCGATCCGCCCGCCGAAGAGCAGCAGACCGCCGAACGTCAGCGCGTACGCGGTCACCACCCACTGGCGGTTGCCGTCGGAGAAGTGCAAGGCGCGCTGCGCCGAAGGCAGCGCGATGTTCACGATGGTGCCGTCGAGCACGACCATCAACTGCGCCAGGCAGATGAATATCAGCGCCTTCCAGCGCCGGGGATCAAGGTGTGGTGTCGGAGACGACATGAGAGCGATCACCTATCGAATCGAAGAAGGGAAGGGGCCGGGGCGACAGCCCGGAGAGAACGGGTGCCGCCCCGACGGGGGCCGGCCCGGCCGCGGAGGCCGTACTGGTCACGGTGCGATCCGGTCCGCCGAGTGAGGGCGGGCGTCCGGGGCCGCCGGCGGGAACGGGGCCGTGGCCAGGGGCAGTATGACTTCCTGGATCACACGTCCGGCGAACGCGGAGTCGGCAGGCATACCGCTGAGAAGCACCCGCTGGAAGATCAGGGCGGGAAACAGCCCGGCCAGCAACTCGATGTCGCGCTGCGGGGCGACCTCCCCGCGCTCGACCGCCCGCCGGAAGACCGCCTCGAACACCCGTCGGCGCGACCTTTCGAAGTGCTCGACGAACACGTCGCGCAATCCGGTGTCCTGTACGACCGCGGAGACGAGTCCGACCATCACCTTGGTCTCGAAGGCGTCGCCGCCCGCACCGAACGCGCAGGCGATCGCCTCCAGGTCGCCGCGCAGGGAGCCCGTGTCCGGTTCGACCAGCGGGCCCTTGAGGCGGCTGACGGCCTCGACCACGAGTTCGGCCTTGCCGGACCACCGTCGGTACACCGCGCCCTTGCCGGCGTGCGCACGAGTCGCCACCGCGTCGACCGACAGCCGCTCGTAGCCGATCTCGGCCAGCAGCTCAAGGGCCGCCCGGCACAGCTCGTCGTCCCGTGACGGGTCCCGGCGCCGGCCTACAGGGCGGCGATCCGCCTTCTGCTCCGCGGCGCCGACGGCACTCGGCTCGGGGGGATGACCCACGAGACACCTCCTCAATGCGGTACGCATCCGTTCCGGAACTAGACCGTACCGTATACCACCGGACGACTAGTCGACTTAAGTGAAGGCTAAAGAAAAGCCGGTTCACCTTCTTGACCGAGTCGTGAGGGCCAGGCATGGTTCCGGAGAGCGCTCTCCCGCCCGTTCCCTCCGACTTCGCTCTAGGAGACGACTTCGTGTCCGCTCTCGGTGCAAGGCTGGTGACACCGCCACGAACAGGACGCCCCGCCCGAGTGGCAGGCGCCACCGCGGGTGCGCTGCTCACCGCACCCGTCGGCACTCTGTCCGTACGTGTGCCGGCCGCTGCCGCACAGGCCGCTCCCGTACTGCTGTCGCAGGGCAAGCCCGTGCCGGCGTCCAGTCAGGAGAACCACGGGACACCGGCCTCCGACGCCGTGGACGGGAAGCGCGACAGGCGGTGGTCGAGCGCCGTGGACGGGAACCGCGACAGGCGGTGGTCGAGCGCCGCCTCCGACCCCCAGTGGGTCCGGATCGACCTCGGCGCCGCGACCTCCGTCAGCCAGGTGCTGCCGCGCTGGGAGGCCGACTACGCCAAGGCCTGCCGGATCGCGCTCTCCACCGACGGCACCAACTGCGACACGGCGTACTCCACGACGCCCGGCGCCGGGCACCTCGACGCTCCCGTCCACCGTCGTCTCCACACCCTGATCCCGCGCCCCGGGGCCGCGCCGTCCTGAGCGCGGCCCCGTGCACCCACTCCCTCCGGGCCGGCCGAGCCCGCCCCGCACACCGGCCCGGAGGGACCGCACCCGCACCGCACCGACCCGTCAGGAGCATCAGTGTCCAGACCACCTATAACGATCACCCCCCTCCCACGCCGCGCCGGCGTGTCCCTTCTCGCGCTCGGCGCACTCCTCGTGTCCTCGCTCACCGTCGCCCTCGCCCCGAGCGCGCACGCGGCCGACGCCCTGCTGTCCCAGGGCAAGACCGCCACCGCCTCCTCGCAGGAAGGAGCCGGCTACTCGGCCGCCGCCGCGGTGGACGGCGACCTGACCGGCACCCGGTGGGCCAGCCAGTGGAGCGACCAGCAGTGGCTCCAGGTCGACCTGGGCCAGATCTCGAACCTCAGCCGTACCGTCCTGACCTGGGAATCGGCCTACGGCAAGGACTACGAGATCCAGGCATCCGACAACGGAACCGACTGGCGCACCCTGAAGACGGTGACCGGCGGCGACGGCGGCACCGACGACCTCACCGTCTCCGGAACCGGCCGCTACGTCCGCATGCAGGGCCTGGCCCGGTCCGGTGGATACGGGTACTCGCTGTGGGAGTTCCAGGTCTACGGTTCCGCCGGCGGCACCACCCCGCCGCCGGCCCCGGGCGGCGCCGTCAAGGTCGAGGGCACCCAGGGCAACTGGCGCCTGACCGCGGGCGGCCAGCCGTACACCGTCAAGGGCGTCACCTGGGGGCCGGCGGTCTCCGACGGCGCCAAGTACCTGCCGGACGTCAAGGCCATGGGGGCCAACACGATCCGCACCTGGGGCACCGACGCATCGAGCAAGACGCTCCTGGACGCCGCGGCGGCCAACGGGATCCGCGTCATCAACGGTTTCTGGCTCCAGCCGGGCGGCGGCCCGGGCGCCGGCGGATGCGTGAATTACGTGACCGACACGACGTACAAGAACAACTCGCTCACCGAGTTCGCCAAGTGGGTGGAGGCCTACAAGAGCCATCCGGCGACGCTGATGTGGAACGTCGGCAACGAGTCGGTCCTCGGACTCCAGAACTGCTACAGCGGCAGCGAACTGGAGACCCAGCGCAACGCCTACACCAGCTTCGTCAACGACGTCGCCAAGAAGATCCACAGCATCGACCCCGACCACCCGGTCACCTCCACCGACGCGTGGACCGGCGCCTGGCCGTACTACAAGCGCAACGCGCCCGATCTCGACCTGTACGCGATGAACTCCTACAACAACGTGTGCAAGGTCCGCCAGGACTGGACCGACGGCGGCTACACCAAGCCCTACATCATCACCGAGACCGGTCCGGCCGGCGAGTGGGAGGTGCCCGACGACGCCAACGGCATCCCCGACGAGCCGACCGACGTGCAGAAGGCGGACGGCTACACCAAGGCATGGAACTGCGTCACCGGCCACCAGGGCGTGGCCCTGGGCGCCACCCTCTTCCACTACGGCACCGAACACGACTTCGGCGGCGTCTGGTTCAACCTCGTGCCCGACGGGCTGAAGCGGCTGTCGTACTACGCGGTCAAGAAGGCGTACACCGGCTCCACGGCCGGCGACAACACGCCCCCGGTCATCAGCAACATGACCGTCACCCCCGCCTCCTCGGCGCCGGCCGGCGGTGAGTTCACCGTGCACGCCGACGTCCGCGACCCCGACGGCGATCCCATCACGTACAAGGTCTTCCTCAGCGGCAACTACGCGAGCGGCGACAAGCGGCTCGTCGAGGCGCAGTGGCGCTCGACCGGCAACGGCAACTTCGCCGTCACCGCACCCCAGAAGCTCGGCGTGTGGAAGGTCTACGTCCAGGCCGAGGACGGCCACGGCAACGCCGGCATCGAGACCAGGTCCGTCAAGGTCGTCGCCCCGCCGGTGGCCGGCACCGACCTGGCGCTGAACCGGCCCGCGACCGCGTCCTCCTCCCAGCAGTCCTACGGCGACTGCCCCTGCACCCCGGCACTGGCCGTCGACGGCCGCTCCGAGACCCGCTGGGCCAGCGACTGGAGCGACCCGCAGTGGTTCCAGGTGGACCTCGGAGCCTCCAAGGCCCTGCGCAAGCTCCAGCTCGTCTGGGACCCGGCCTACGCCAAGTCCTACGAGGTGCAGGTCTCCGACGACGGCAGCAACTGGCGTCCGGTGTACTCCACGACCGCCGGCGACGGTGACGTCGACACCCTCGACGTCTCGGCCACCGCCCGCTACGTGCGCCTACAGCTGACGGCGCGCGGCACGAGTTACGGCTACTCCCTGCACGAGCTGGGGATCTACAGCTGACGGCTGTGCCCCGGACGACGGCGGCGGCACCCGCACCGGTTCCGCCACCACCGCACCACCCGCGCGACGCACACCCGCGTGCGCGGGCGCCCTTCCCACCCCCCATGGGCAGGAGACCCCCATGAGATCGAGTCCGAAACGACTCCCCGCACTCCTCCTCGGCACCGCACTGCTCGCCGGCGTCCTCGGCGTGGGCACCATCGCCTCCGCCGCCACAGACACCGGCGGCACGGCAACCGCGGCCGTCGCCCGCACCGGGCACACGATGGCCGTGTCCACCCAGGCGTCCGCCGACGACCCGGACGGCGACGGCTACATACCGGCCGTCCCGCAGGTCACCGGTGTCACGCCGTCCACGGCCACTCCGCCGCCGCGCTACTTCCACGAGTTCCAGGCGAACTGCTCGGTCACGCACACCGCCCCCGACGACCCGATCGTCTACCCGGGCCAGCCCGGCAAGTCCCACGACCACACCTTCATGGGCAACACCTCGACGAACGCCAACAGCACCACGGCTTCGCTGTACGGCGGCGCCACCACGTGCAAGGCGCCCGCCGACGCCTCCGCGTACTGGATGCCCTCGCTGTTCAGGGGCGACCAGAAGATCCTCCCCGCCGGTCCGCAGACCATCTACTACAAGGCCGGCGTCACCGACTACACCAGCGTGCGGCCCTTCCCCAGGGGGCTGCGGTTCGTCGTGGGCAGCCCGATGCAGAGCGCCGACGAGTTCCGCCACCTCAAGGGCTTCGTCGAGGGCTGGGAGTGCGGTGACAGCTACTTCAACACCGACTTCCCCGCGACCTGCCCCAACCGGGCCGACGTCCAGCTCAACATCCGTTTCCAGGCCCCCAGTTGCTGGGACGGAAAGTACCTCGACACACCGGACCACCACAGCCACATGGCCTACCCGGTCGTCAAGCCCGGCACCAACGACAACATGTGCCCCGCCGACCACCCGGTCGCCGTGCCGATGATCGAGTTCAAGATGGCGTTCCCGGTCAACGGCGACATGTCGCAGGTGCACCTGGCCAGCGGCCGCGGCTACTCCTTCCACTACGACTTCTTCAACGGCTGGGAGGAGCGCACGCTCAAGGCCATGGTCGACCACTGCATCGTGGGCGGCCTCCAGTGCGACGCCCGCGGGTACGACCAGACGCACCCGGAGGCGGGCGCGGCCCTGAACCAGGACTACCGGCTGCCCTGACCGGCGGCCCGTTCCGCTCGGCCCGGCCTGTCCCCGTGCGCACCGCGCGGGGACAGGCCGGGCCCTCGGCCGTCTCCCCCCGGCGGGAGACGGCCTTCACCGTCACATCATGGGGTGGGGATGAACGACGACGTCGACGACGACATGATCGGCCGGCTGATCGACAAGCTGAGCCCGGCGCAGAAGGTGCGGCTGCTCACCGGCGCCACGACCTGGCGCACCGAGGCGGAGCCGGACATCGGGCTCAGGCAGATCGTCCTGTCCGACGGGCCGGCGGGTGTGCGCGGTGAGGGCTGGGACGAGCGGCTCACCTCCACGCTCCTGCCCTCGGCCTCGGCCCTCGGCGCGCTGTGGGACGAGGAACTGCTGACGGACCTGGGCAGGCTGCTCGCCACCGAGGCCGTCCGCAAGGGGGTGGACGTCGTCCTCGCTCCCACGCTCAACCTGCACCGCAGCCCGCTGGGCGGCCGGCACTTCGAGTGCTTCTCGGAGGACCCGGAACTGGCCGGGCGCACCGGCGCCGCGCTGATCCGCGGCGTCCAGGCGCACGGAATCGCGGCCACGGCCAAGCACTTCGTCGCCAACGACTCGGAGACGGACCGGCTCACGGTCGACGTCCGGGTCGGCGAGCGGGTGCTGCGCGAGGTGTATCTCGCGCCGTTCGAGGCCGCCGTCGAAGCCGGGGTGTGGCTCGTCATGGCCGCCTACAACAGCGTCAACGGCACGACCATGACCGCCAGTCGGCTGCTCGGGGACGTCCTCAAGGACGCGTGGGGTTTCGACGGGGTCGCCGTCTCCGACTGGGCCGCGGTGCGGACGGCGGAGGAACCGGCCCGCGCCGCGCTCGACCTCGCGATGCCCGGCCCGCACAGCCCGTGGGCGGAGTCCCTGGCCGACGCGGTGGCGGGCGGCCGGGTGCCCGAGAAGAGCGTCGACGACAAGGTACGGCGCCTGCTCCGGCTCGCGCACCGCGTGGGCGCCCTCGGCCCCGGCTCGCCCGGCCGGCCGCCGGCGACACCCGTGCGCGACCCCCGTACGCTGCTGCGTCGTGCCGTCGCGGCCGGCTGCGTGCTGGTGCGCAACGCCGACGAGGTCCTGCCGCTGGATCCGGCCGCGCTGTCGACGGTCGCCGTGATCGGAGCGCACGCGGCGACGCCCCGCGTCCAGGGCGGCGGCAGCGCCGGCGTCCATCCCTCGGGCGTGGTCACCCCGCTCGACGGGATCCGCACCCGGCTGCGCGGCCGGGCCCGGGTGCTCCACCTGCCCGGTCCGTCGCTCGGCCTTCCCCCGGCGCCCGTCGACGCGGACCGGTGCACGGACCCCAGGTCGGGCGCCCCCGGGGTGCTGGTGCGGCTGCTGGACGAGCAGGGCCGGGAACTGCACGCCGAACACCGCCTTTCCGGGCGCCAGTTGGAGCCCACGCTCGTCCCCGGCGCGCACACCGTGGAGATCAGTGCGCTGCTGCGGCCCGGGAACGCCGGTGAATGGGCCCTCGGCGTCGGTGGGTTCGGCCGGATGACGCTGAGCCTCGACGAACGGGTGCTGCTGCGCGGCGACTTCCCCTGCCGGATCGACGACCCGGCGGTCGTGCACGTCACCCCGCCCCTGCACACCGTCCGTGCCACCCTCTTGTCGAAGCGGCCCGTGCGCCTCGTCGCCAGGCGCGAACTCGCGGACGGCACCGGACGGGCCACGGTCCTCGCCGCCGCCCCGCCCGAGGAGGACCCGCAGGCGGCGCTCGCCACCGCGGTCGACGCCGCCCGGAAGGCGGACGCGGCGGTGGTGTTCGTCGGCACCACCGAGCACAGCGAGACCGAGGGCCATGACCGCACCGGCCTGTCCCTCGGCGGCCGGCAGGACGAACTCGTGCGCGCCGTGGCCGCGGCCAACCCGCGCACGATCGTCGTCGTCAACAGCGGAGGCCCTGTCGAGCTGCCGTGGCGCGAGGAGGTGGGGGCCCTGCTGCTCACCTGGTTCCCCGGGCAGGAGGCGGGCGGGGGCATCGCCGACGTCCTCTTCGGCCGTGTGGAGCCCGGAGGCCGGCTGCCCACCACCTGGGCGGCGTCCCTGGCGGACGCGCCCGTCACCGACACCCGGCCGGCCGGTGGCCGGCTGGACTACGCCGAGGGGCTGCACATCGGATACCGGGCCTGGCTGCGCTCCGGGCGCACGCCCGCGTACTGGTTCGGTCACGGCCTCGGGTACACCACGTGGGAGTACGAGAGCGTGGACGCGCCGGCGCGGGTCCCCGCGGGCTCCCCGTTCACGGTCCGGGTCGGGGTGCGCAACACCGGGCCGCGGCCGGGACGCGAGGTGGTCCAGGTCTACCTGGCGCGCCCCGACTCCGCCGTGGAGCGACCGGAGCGCTGGTTCGCCGGCTACGCCGCGGTACGCGCCGAACCGGGCGGGACGGCGACCGCCGAGGTGGTCGTGCCGGCCCGCGCCCTGCGGCACTGGTCGCAGGCGGACGGCGTCTGGCGTACGGAGACCGGGACGTACCGGCTCATGGCCGGACGCTCGGCGGGGGATCTGCGGGGGGAGACGCCGCTGACGGTCACCGAAGCACCGTGAACGGGTGGGCGGGGCGTCCGAGGAGGGCGCCCCGCCCGTCGCGCCGGCCCGGCAGTGGGCGCGGCACGGCGGACACCACGCGTGCCGTGCCGGAGAGGGCCGCCTCCGTTTGCCGCCGCGGCGCCGGGCTACCCGGGCGAGGACCGGTCGGCCCAGGTTGCGGGAGGCCCATGGGACCGAGATCTCGTGCTGCCCGACGGCCCGGACATCCCCGGTTCGCGCAGGCGCGCGTTGACACCGCGATGTCCCGGCGCCGGGGTACCGGAGAGCCGGCCGCGACAGGAGGCGACACATGACCAGCGAGCTTCCCGACGTGCCGTACGCCGAGTACGCCCAGATCCCGGGCCTGAAGGGCAGCTACTGCGACAAGCCGAACAACGTGGGGAAGGCGTGGGGGGAGGCCCTGGCCTCCGAGGTGCCGGTGGTGCTGGCGTGCAAGGCCGGCAACGAGATCGCACCCATCCCACCGCACATCGTGGGTGCGCAGGGCGAGAAGGCCGCCAAGGCGGCCGTGCACGACCCGGAACGTGCGGGCATCGCCGCCAGGGGAGCGAGCCAGAAGCCGACCGAGACCGCCGAACAGCCGCCGGGACGGCACTCGTGAGCGGCGACAGCGCGGGAGCCGGACCGGAGCTGGGTCCGCTCGCCGTCGACGCGGTCGACGTGCACGCCTTCACGGTGCCGACCGACGGTCCGGACGGGAAGGAACAGGACGGCACTCTGGAGTGGGACTCCACGACCATGGTCCTGGTCCAGGTGCACGCCGGTGGCCGCACCGGGACGGGTTACACCTACGGCGACGTGTCGGTGGCCTCGTTCATCGACTCCGCACTGGCGCCCGTGGTGCGGGGACAGAGCGTCTGTTCGCCGCCGAGCCTGTGGCAGCGCATGGGACAGCGGATACGGAACGCCGGCCGCCCCGGCGTCGGGGCCATGGCGGTCTCCGCCGTCGACGTGGCCCTGTGGGACCTCAAGGCGAAGCTGCTGGGCCTGCCGCTCATCCACCTTCTTCCGGCCTGTCACGACCGGGTGCCGGTGTACGGCAGCGGCGGCTTCACGAACTACCCCCTCGACCGCCTCGCCGACCAGCTCACCGGTTGGGTCGAGCAGGGCATCCCGCGCGTCAAGCTGAAGACCTCCCGCGAGCCTGAACGCGATCCGCGGCGCCTCGCGGCCGTACGGCAGGCGATCGGCGACGGGCCCGAGGTCTTCACCGACGCCAACGGGGCGCTCCGCCGCAAGGAGGCGCAGTACTGGGCGCGCCGGTTCCACGACGAGTGGGACGTGCGGTGGTTCGAGGAACCCGTCAGCTCGGCCGACCTGGACGGCCTGCGGATGCTGCGGGAGCGAGGACCGGACCGGATGGAGATCGCGGCGGGGGAGTACGCGTTCACCCTGCGGGACTTCGTCAACCTCACGGTGGGTCCCGCCGTCGACTGCCTCCAGGCCGATGTGACCCGGTGCGGCGGCATCACGGGCGTGCTGGAGGTGGCAGGCCTGTCGGCGGCCCAGGATCTGGACCTGTCGGCCCACTGTGCGCCGGCGGTCTCCGCCCACGCCTTCTGTGCCGTGCGCAGGCTGCGGCACCTGGAGTACTTCCACGATCACGTGCGCGTGGAACGCCTGCTGTTCGACGGCACGTCGACGCCCGACGGCGGTGCGCTGTGCCCCGACACCGGCCGCCCCGGCCTCGGGCTGGACGTCAAGTGGGCGGACGCCGAGCCCTACCGCGTCCACGGCACGCGAACCACCTGATCCTGCGGCTCCCACAAGGAGAGCAGGGACCCGAGGGCGATGCCGTCGCCGCACGTGGTCTGCCACCGGCTCGGCGTGCCCGCGAACTGACCTCGCTGGAGGAAGCCCCCTTGAGGACTGTCCAACGTTTCGACGAGCTTCGAAACGTTGGTGGGTCCTTCCGGACGGGTCCTACCTTGAGTCCACCGGGATTGACCGCCCGGGACGAAGCGCCGCTACGGCACCACTCAGCGGCACACACATGGGGAGAGAAACATGCGTTCACGTTCCCTCAAGGCTGCCATGCTCGCGGTCCTGGCGACGGCGGGGCTCTTGGCCACCACCTCCCAGGCGATGGCGGCGCCGCAGGTGTCGCGCACGCCCGCATCGGCCTCCACCTACAACCTGACCACCGTCATCGACCAGTGGACGCACTGGAGCCCCGACGCGAACACCTCGTCGCACGCGGGATGGCTGTACAAGGGCACCAGCTACTTCTACTGCTGGGGCTACGGAGCCATGTACACCAACAACGGCCACACGGACAACATCTGGCTCCTGACCGACGACGACACCGGGAACCGGGGCGTCTGGGTGAGCGACGTGAACCTCGACTCCTGGGGCTGGCACAACGACCAGAAGGTCCTGCCGCAGTGCTAGGCACTCCCGCCCCAGGGTCGCAACGTCCGGCCGGCGCGCTGCGCCGGCCGAGCACGCGACGGTCCTGACGCCGGCGCCCGCTCCAGTTCTCCGCCGGCACCTGGCGCGCGTACGGCGGCACCGCCTACGCCCCGAC